>CAJXLG010000156.1 GCA_913055885.1 uncultured Rhodospirillales bacterium | reverse complement strand
CGCGGAGATGATTGGCGGCGTGGCTGTATTCGTCACGTTCCCCCTCATCGGCTACGCGACGATGTCGTACCTCGAAGCGCGACGCGACTTTCTTTCCTACGAATCGACAGAGGAATTGGACTGATGCTTGGCATGCCGCTCGACGTCTGGGCAATGATGCTCTTCAGCATAGCGGTCTTCTTCGGCGTTTCCGTCTGGGCGCTCGTCTACTCCCTCATTCAGGAAGAGCGCAAGATGGAGATCCTAAACGAAGAAGGCGCCCTGGACACGTACTCGCCCCGCGCTCTGCGCGATCTCCAGGCGTGGCTCCGCGCTCATCCCGACCCCGATGCCCCCGCCGTGGCGGCCGGCCGCCAGGGCGGCGTGGCCGCGGGATGCGGGCGAATCGTCCGTGGTCATGGGGCCGTGATAGGGGGCCGAGGGCGTGCCGTAAAGGGGTCAGGGGCGGCGGGCCCGAAAGGACGCGCGGCCGCTTTCCGGCGGCCGGCGGCCGGGCAGGGGCGGGCCGGGCGCCGCCGGATCGCCCTGCCGTCGCACGGGCAGGCGGCGCAGGTGGGCGACACGCTCCTCCACGGCGGGGTGGCTGCGCAGGATGCCGGGCAGCATGAACCGTTGTGCGCCGCCCATGAGCCGGCGCACCAGCCGGTCTTCGTCCTCCTGCGAAATCACCAGGGCCTGTGCAAGCCCTTCCGGGTCGCCGGTGAGCGCCGCCGCCGAGCGGTCGGCGGAGAACTCCCGGTTGCGCGACAGCGCGGCGCCCAGCAGGGTGGCCAGCGCGGGGGCGCCCGCCAGCACCAGCAGAAGCCACACGGGGACGCCGCCGCCCGACAGGATGAAGGCAATGCCGCCCAGCACCAGGCCCACCCAGGCCACGGTGCCCGTTACCCGGCCGAGGACTTCCGCCAGGAGCATCAGGCGCAGGTCGCCCGTGGCGATGTGCGCCACCTCGTGGGCCAGGATGCCCTGCATCTGGCGCGGCGTGAGCTGACGCAGGGCGCCGTCGGACAGGCTGATGACGGCGTCGTCGCGGTCGCCCACGCTGATGGCGTTGACGCCCGGCGCCGGCATCCAGGCGAGGCGCGGCACGTGCTCCAGGCCGGCGTCGCGCGCCAGCGCCTGGACCATGCCGTAGAGGCGGGGAAGCTGCGCCGGCGGGATGGGCACGGCCCCGTGCATGCGCAACAGGGCGGTGGGGCCCAGCCGCGGCGTGAAGCCCAGCATCATGAAGGCGGCCACGGCGGCCGCCAGCAGCCCGGCGGGCCCGGCCACCAGCCAGGCGACACTGGCCAGTACCACCACCATGCCCGCCATGAGCACCACGGCGTGGATGATCAGGCGCCAGCGGTCGGCGTTGAGGCTGTTCACGGCGCGTCCCATCCAGCACAATATGGGGCATACGGGGCCCGGGATGAACACGGGCCGCCGCCATGCTACAGTGATTTTTTGCAGACGGGGAGCCCTTCCATGACCGATACCGTCGCCGCCCGCCTGGAAGCCGCCGGCATCACCCTGCCGCCCGCCGGCGCGGTGGCGGGCAACTATGTGCCCTGGGTGCGCACGGGCGATCTGCTCTTCATTTCCGGGCAGCTGCCCCTGGAGAACGGCACGCTTCAGGTGGCCGGCCGGCTGGGCGAGGACCTGGGCCTGGAGGACGGCCAGCGCGCTGCCCGCCTGTGCGCCCTCAACCTCATCGCCCAGGTGAAGGCCGCCCTGGACGGCGACCTGGAGCGGGTGACGCGCATCGTGCGCCTGGGCGGCTATGTGAACAGCACGCCCGACTTCACGGCCCAGCCGAAGGTCATCAACGGCGCCTCCGATCTCATGGCGGAGATCTTCGGCGACGCCGGGCAGCACAGCCGCGCCGCCGTGGCGTGCCCGAGCCTGCCCCTGGGCGCCGCCGTGGAACTGGACGGCGTGGTGGAGGCGCCATGACGGGGGTGGCGCTGGTCACGGGGGCCGCGCGCGGCATCGGCAAGGCCGTGGCGCGGCGCTTCGCCGCCGACGGCTGGTTCGTCTATCTGCTGGACGTGGACGATGTGGCCGGCCGCCGGGTGGCCGGCGACCTGGGCGCTGAAAACGCCACCTTCCACCGCGTGGACATCACGCGCGAGACGGAGCTTGCCCACGTCATCGCCGAGGTGCGCGGCGGCCACGGGCGCCTGGACGTGCTGGTGAACAACGCCGCCACGGCCGCCCATGCGCCCGTCACCGATCTGGCCCTGGAGGACTGGAACCGGGTGCTGGCCACCAACCTGACGGCGCCCTTCCTGTGCGTGAAACACGCCGCCGACCTGCTTCGCGCGGCGGGCGGGTCGGTCATCAACATCGCCTCCACCCGGGCCCTGCAATCGGAGCCGGACACGGAGGCCTATTCGGCGTCCAAGGGCGGGCTGGTGGCCCTCACCCACGCCCTGGCGGCGAGCCTGGGGCCGGACGTGCGGGTGAATTGCATAAGCCCCGGCTGGATCGACGTATCCGCCGACCATCCCGGGGGCGAAGAGACCCTGACGGAGGCCGATCACGCCCAGCACTTCGCCGGCCGGGTGGGGCGGCCGGAGGACGTGGCGAACCTGGCGGCCTGGCTGGCCGGGCCGGAGGCCGGCTTCGTCACGGGCGCCAATTTCGTGGTGGACGGCGGCATGACCCGCAAGATGGTGTATGCGGAGTGATGTGGCGTTGTTGCATTGCCCGATGATGGCATATATGCTGTCATCATGACCGTGGTGGTTCTGGACACCAATGTTGTCGTGGCGGCGTTGCGGTCGGGTGGCGGCCGGTCGCGGAGCGTTTTGCGGCGGGCCATCGACGGCCGGGACGTTCCGCTGTTCGGAACCACCCTTTGGCTGGAATACGAGGAAATCCTGGGACGGGGCGTCGCCGACGGGGCAACCTCGCGGGCGGAACGGGAAACCGTCCTTGCCGCCCTGGTGACGGCGGGACGATGGGTCCAGATCTATTACGGCTGGCGGCCCAACCTGCCCGACGAGGGCGACAACCACCTGGTGGAACTGGCCCTCGCCGGGAATGCGGAGTCCATCATTACCTGGAACCCGCGCGACATCGCCCACGGTGACCTTGTGTGGCCGGGGCTCTCCGTTCAGACTCCTCAAGATTACCTGGAGGATACGTCATGAGCACGCTCACGGTCCGCCTGCCCGATGACACGGCCGAGCGGCTGAAGTCTCTGGCCCACAGTCGTGGCCAAAGCGTCAACAAGCTCATCGAGGAGCTGAGCGTCCAGGCCCTTACCGCGTGGGATGCGGAAAACCGTTTCCGCGCCATGGCCGCGCGTGGCGACAAGGACGCCGCCCTGGCCGTGCTGGACCGGCTGGATGCGGCCGACGGGGAGCAGCCGGGGTAAGGGCGTCTGTCACTGGTCGCGGGCGTCGTGTTTCGAGGCTCTTCCCTTCGGAAAGAGCGCCTCAACACGACGGGCGGGCGGGATATGTTCGTGACGTGGCCGATGCGTGCCCAAGGCGCCGATGGCCCTGCACCCCCCTCATCCGCCTCCTTCATGAACACCCCCGCGAGATCCAGGCGTGGCTGACGGCCGCGTAAAGGTTGCCGGCCGTCACGCCGCCGGCCCGTCCGCCGCGCCGCCCGTGCGCTCCAGCACCGTCAACACGGGGAAGATGTTGCTGGTCTCGATCACCCGGGCCTGAAGGGGCCGGAAGCCGCCCGCGCGGCGCCAGGCGCGGTTGAAGGCGGTGCGTTTTTCCACGAACACGGCCAGCCGGCCGCCCGGGCGCAGGACGCGTTTCGCCTGGCGCACCAGGGCGTCGTAGAAGGATTCGAAATCCTGGCGGGGGGCCATGCGGTGGCCGTAGGGGGGGTTGGTGACCATGGCATCGACGCTGGCTTCCGGGTACCAGCGGCCCATGTCCAGGGCGTCCACGCGGCCCAGGACGGCCCGATCACCCAGGCCGTTGTGGTCGAGATTCCGTCGTGCGGCCTCCACCGCCTTGCCGTGCAGGTCGCTGCCCCACAGGGTGAGCTCCGGGAACAGGTGGCCGGCCTCCAGGAGGATGGTGCCGGAACCGCAGAAGGGGTCGGCGAGCACGTCCGTGGTGGCGTCCACGCCGGCCAGGTGCAGGGCGGCCCAGGCGACGTTGGGCTTGATGGCCACGCGCTGGCGCACGGGCATGTCGAAGCGGTGGCTGAGGGCCGCTTCCGTGTGCTGGCGGGTGACGCTCACCAGGGTGTCCACCACGTCCACCCGCAGATGCACCTGGTGGTTCTCCAGGTCCACGGGCGCATCCCAGCGGTCGATGATGCCGGCGCCCGCCCAGCGCATCACCTCGGGGCTGGTGAAGGCGTGCTCGCCGTGGCGTTCGCACGACACCCGGAACGTCGGCCGGTCGGCCATCGCCGGGATGTCGATGGCGGCCACCCGCTCGCGGATGGTGGCGAGCGGATCGGGGTCGGCCGGGTCGAGGTGGAAGTGGCCGAAGGGCTCCAGGAGGTGATGGGCCGAGCGCAGGTGCCGCGCCATGTCGAAGAGTTCGGCCGGGTCCAGGCGGGTGGCGATGCCCACGCGCCCCCGGATGCCGCTGTCCACCTGGCCGACGCTGTGGCCCGAGCGGCCGGCCGCCTTGAGAAGGGCCTGCAACTCCTCGAAGACCAGGCCCTCCATGCCGGGGTTGGTGGAGACCACCAGGACGGCCGTGTCGGGGGGATCAGTAGGCATATTCCGTGAAGACCGGGTCCACGCGCCCGCCCCACGGCCCGTGGTAGCGTTCCAGGAGTTCCTCCGCCGGCGTGCGGCCGTCGTTGGCGATCTCGTTGAGGGTCTCCAGGAAGACGCGCTCGTCCTGGCCCCTGGGGTTGTGGTGGGCGCGCCGGCGCAGGCCCGCCTCGGCGATGGCGAGCATGTCCTGTGCCCAGGCGCGCAGGGGCCGGCCGCGGAAGGGGGTGTTGAGCCCCTGCACGGGCACCGTCTGGCGCAGATAGGCGTGCTCCTCGGCCGTGAAGTCCGCCGTCAGGTCGCGCGCCGCCCGCAGGCTGTCGCTGTCGTAGAGCAGCCCCACCCACAGCGCGGGCAGGGCGCACAGCCGGCTCCACGGCCCGCCGTCGGCGCCGCGCATCTCGATATAGCGCTTCAGCCGCACCTCGGGGAAGACGGTGGTGATGTGGTCCTCCCAGTCCTTGATGGTGGGATGCTCGCCGGGCAGGGCGGGCAGCCTGCCGGCCAGGAAGTCGCGGAAGGACTGGCCCGCCGCGTCGATGTAGTCGCCGTCGCGGTACACCAGGAACATGGGCACGTCGAGCAGGTAGTCCACCCAGCGCTCGAAGCCCATGCCCTCGTCGAAAACAAAGGGCAGGATGCCGCAGCGGTCGGGGTCCGTGTGCATCCACACCTGGCTGCGGTGGCTGAGGAAGCCGCTGGGCCGGCCGTCGGCGAAGGGCGAGTTGGCGAACAGCGCCGTGGCGATGGGCTGAAGCGCCAGGCCCACCCGGAACTTCGCCACCATGTCGGCCTCGGAGGCGTAGTCCAGGTTGCACTGCACCGTGCAGGTGCGCAGCATCATGTCCAGCCCCTGGGTGCCGCGCTCGGGCAGGTAACGGCCCATGATGGCGTAGCGGCCCTTGGGCATCCACGGGATCTCCGACCGCTTCCAGCGCGGCTGAAAGCCCAGCCCCAGCATGGCGGCGCCCATCCCTTCCGTCACCGCCTTGGTCTCGCGCAGGTGCTCCGACACCTCGCGGCAGGTCTCGTGGATGGTGTAGAGGGGCGCGCCGGAAAGCTCCACCTGGCCGCCCGGCTCCAGGGTGACGGAGCTGTGGTCCTGGCCGGCGAGGGCCACCAGGCGGCCCTTCTCGTGGACCGGGCGCCAGCCGTAGGCCTGGAGCCCCTCCAGGAGCTGGCGGATTCCGGGGTCGCCGTCGTAGGGCAGGGGCCGGTGGTCCGCCGTGCGATAGGCGAACTTCTCGTGTTCCGTCCCGACGCAGAAATCCGCCGGGTCGGTGCATCCCGCCTCGAAGTATTCGATGAGCGCCCGTTTGTCGGTGACGGGCGTCCCGGTCTTGTCGGGCTCCTCGGCCATGCTAGGGGTCCGTGTCGTCGTCACCGGCCCGCCGCCAGTCGCCGCGTCGCGCCTGCCAGCAGGCCAGGGCCGCCACCACCGCGGTGTCGGCACGCAGGGTGCGCGGCCCCAGGTCCAGGCGCCCAAGAAACGGGAATGCGCGCATGGCGTCAAGCTCCGATGGGCTCAGACCGCCCTCCGGCCCCACCAGAACCCCTTCCGGCCGGCCCGTCGCGGCCGGCAGGTCGGCGTCGAGCACCGAGGCTT
>CAJXLG010000155.1 GCA_913055885.1 uncultured Rhodospirillales bacterium | reverse complement strand
CGGCCCTGCTGCGCCGGACCGGGGGCGCCGGCGTCATGGTGGGGCGCGGCGCCCTGGGCCGGCCGTGGTTCCCGGCCCAGGTGGCGGCCGCGGTGCGGGGCGCCGCGATGCCCGCCGATCCCTCCCTGGCCGAGCGGCGCACCCTGCTGCACCGGCACTACCGGGCCATGCTGGCCCATTACGGCACCAGGCGGGGGAGTCGCATGGCACGCAAGCACCTTGCCTGGGGCATCCACGGCCTGCCCGGCGCGGCCGGGTTCCGCCAGACAGTAAACCGGCTGACGGATCCGGCGGCGGTGACAACCGCCATCGACCGCTTCTTCGACGGCCTGGAAGCGGGGGAGGCGGCCTGACATGGCGGATTCCCGGACTCCGGACCCGGCCGCCATCCTGCACGCCCTGGGCAGTCCCGTGCTGCACGTGGACGGCCAGGACGTCATCCGCTACGTGAACACGGCCACGGAGCTTCTGTTCGAATCCAGCGCCGGCTATCTGGTGGGGCGGTCCTTGTCGGCCTTCATTCCGGCGGACAGCCCCCTGGTGGCCGTGGTGGGGCAGGTCCGCGAGACGGGCGCCCGGGTGGCCGAGTACGGCATCACCATCGACACGCCGCGCACGGGCCATCGCCAGCTTTCCGTCCAGGCGGCGCCCATGGAGGGCACCGGCGGCGTAGTGCTCACGCTGCACGAGGAGTCCATGGCCCACAAACTGGGCCGCCAGATGCAGCATCGGGGCGCCGCCCGCTCGGTGACGGGCATGGCCGCCGTCCTGGCCCACGAGGTGAAGAACCCCCTGTCCGGCGTGCGCGGCGCCGCACAGCTCCTGGAGCAGGAGGTTGACGACAACGGCCGCCAGCTCGCCCGGCTCATCCGCGAGGAGACGGATCGTGTCGTCACCCTCATCGACCGCATGGAGGTCTTCTCCGACAAGCAGCCCATGGAGCGCGGCCCGGTGAACATCCACGCCGTGCTGGAACACGTTAAACAGGTGGCCACGAGCGGCTTCGCCCGCAACGTCCGCATCGTGGAGCACTACGATCCGTCGCTGCCGCCGGTGCACGGCAACCGCGACCGGCTGGTGCAGGTCTTCCTGAACCTGGTGAAGAATGCCGCCGAGGCCGTGGCCCAGGACGGCACCGGCGAGATCACCCTGAGCACGGCCTATCAACACGGCATCCGGTTCGCCGTGCCGGGCACCGACACCCGCCAGGACCTGCCGCTGGTGGTGACGGTCCAGGACAACGGCCCGGGCATTCCCGAGGACCTGGCACCGCATCTGTTCGATCCCTTCGTCGGCACCAAGCAGAAGGGAAGCGGCCTGGGCCTTGCCGTGGTGGCCAAGATGGTGGACGACCACGGCGGCACCATCGAATGGGACACCCCGTCGCGCGGGACGCTTTTCCGGATCATGTTGCCCATGTCGCGGGAGGAACCGCCGCCCGAGGAGGAAGACCGTTGAGCGCTTCGACCGTTCTTGTCGCCGACGACGACCGCGGCATCCGCACCGTGGTGGGCCACGCCCTGGGGCGGGCCGGCTATGACGTGAAGAGCACCGGCAACGCCGCCACCCTGTGGCGCTGGGTCTCCGATGGCGAAGGGGACCTGGTGGTGGCCGACGTCCTCATGCCCGACGAGAACGGCCTGGACCTCATCCCGCGCATCAAGAAGGTGCGCGCCGACCTTCCGGTGGTGGTGATGAGCGCCCAGAACACCCTGCTCACCGCCATTCAGGCCACCCAGCGCGGCGCCTTCGAGTACCTGCCCAAGCCCTTCGACCTGCAGGAACTGGTGAACGTGGTGGAACGCGGCCTGGCGGCGGCGCGGACCAACGGCAGCGACGCCGCGGCCGCCGACGAACAGAGCGACCTCCCCCTCATCGGCCGTTCGCCGGCCATGCAGGACATCTATCGCACGCTGGCCCGGCTCACCACCACGGACCTTACGGTCATGATCATCGGCGAGTCGGGGACGGGCAAGGAACTGGTGGCGCGCGCCCTGCACGACTACGGCCGGCGGCGCAACGGCCCCTTCGTGCCCATCAACATGGCGGCCATCCCGCGCGAGCTCATCGAGAGCGAACTTTTCGGCCACGAAAAGGGCGCCTTCACGGGTGCCGTGCAGCGCACCGCCGGGCGTTTCGAGCAGGCCGAGGGCGGCACTCTCTTCCTGGACGAGATCGGCGACATGCCCCCCGAGGCCCAGACGCGGCTCCTGCGGGTGCTGCAGGAGGGGGAGTACACCACGGTGGGCGGCCGCACCCCCATCCAGGCCAACGTGCGCATCATCGCCGCCACCCACCGCGATCTCACCCAGCTCATCCGCCAGGGCCTGTTCCGCGAGGACCTGTACTACCGGCTCAACGTGGTGCCCATCCGCCTGCCGCCGCTGCGCGAGCGCCGCGACGACATTCCCGAGCTGGTGCGCCACTTCCTGGCCGCGGTGGCGGCCGAGGGCCTGCCGCCCAAGCGGGTGGACCCCGAGGCCATGGAGCGCCTTCAGAACCACCGCTGGCCCGGGAACGTGCGCGAGCTGGAGAACCTGATGCGCCGCATCGCCGCCCTCTACGCCGAGGAGACGGTGGGCGTCGAGGCCATCGAGGCGGAGCTGGCGGCGGCGGGCCCGCTGCCCGAGGCGCCGGGCGCCCCGGAAGAGGAGGGGCTGAGCGGGGCCGTCGAGCGCCACATCCGCCAGTATTTCCAGGCCCACGGCGAGGAGCTGCCCGCCGGCGGCCTGTACGACCGGGTGCTGCGCGAGATGGAGCGGCCCCTCTTGAGCCTCACCCTGGAGGCCACCGGCGGCAACCAGATCCGCGCCGCGCAGGTCCTGGGGCTCAACCGCAACACCCTGCGCAAGAAGATCCGTGAGCTGGAGATCCCCGTGAACCGCGGAGCCAACGGCCAATGAGCGAAAGCGGCGACTCCGCCGCCCGGCGCGGTCTGTTCCGGCGCATCGCCCCCTGGGCAAGGCGCATCGGGCTGGGGCGCAAGCTGGCCCTGGCGCTCGCCGTGCTGGCGGTGCTGTCGGGCATCGCCACCTACGCCGCCATGACGGAAGTGGGGCCCTTCACCGCCGACCCCAGCAGCCAGACCGTGTTCATGCTGCTGAACCTGGACCTGGTGCTGCTGCTCATGCTGGGGGCGGTGCTGGCGCGGCGCATCGTCGCCCTGTGGGCGGAGCGCCGGCGCGGGCTGGCCGGGTCGCGGCTGCACGTGCGGCTCGTGCTGCTGTTCAGCCTGGTGGCCGTCACGCCCACCGTGCTTGTGGCCCTCTTCTCGGCCCTGTTCTTCAACGTGGGGCTCCAGGGCTGGTTCAGCGAGAGGGTGCGCACGGCCATCGATGAATCGCGGGCCGTTGCCCAGGCCTACCTGGAGGAGCACCGCCAGGCCATCGCCGGTGACGTGCTGGCCATGGCCGCCTCCCTCGACCGCGCCGGGCCGCGCCTGCTTTCCAACAAGCCGCGCAAGTTCAAGCAGTTCGTTGCCGAACAGGCCAACGCCCGCGGCCTCACCGAGGCCATCGTCTTCCGCGGCAGCGGCCGAGTCGTTGCCCGCTCCGGCTACACCTTCTCCCTGGAATTCGAGCAGATTCCCTACTGGGCCCTGAGCAAGGCGCGGCAGGGGCGGGTGGCCATCCTTTCCACGGAGAGCGACGACCGGGTGCGGGCCCTGGTCCAGCTCAACAATTTCGTGAACACCTACGTGTTCGTCGGGCGTTTCGTGGACCGCTCGGTCATCGCCCACATCGAACGCACCAGGGAGGCGGTGCAGGCCTACCAGAACCTGGAGGGCCAGCGCACCGACATCGAAGTGACCTTCGCCCTGATCTTCGTCGTGGTGGCACTCCTGGTGCTTTTCGCCGCCATATGGGTGGGCCTTACCTTCACCACGCGCCTGGCGCGGCCCATCATGCGGCTCATCGACGCCTCGGAGAAGGTGCGGGACGGCGACCTGACGGTCCGGGTGCCGGAAGAGCCCGCCGTGGACGAACTCACCTCGCTCGCCCGCGCCTTCAACCGCATGACGGGCCAGCTCGCCAGCCAGCGCCAGGAACTGGTGGACGCCAACCGGGTGCTGGACGAGCGCCGCCGCTTCACGGAAACGGTGCTGGCGGGCGTGACCGCCGGCGTCGTGGGCCTGGACGCCGGGGGCGTGGTGACCCTTGCCAATCAGTCGGCGTGCGCTCTCCTGGCGGCGGACCCGGATGATCCGGAGGGCCTGGAGGGCACGGACCTGCCGGCCCGCATCCCGGAAGTGGGCGACATGATGCAGACGGTGCAGAAACGGCCCGATCGCGTGGTCCAGGGCGAGGTGCGCCTGACCCGCAAGGGCCAGACACGCACCCTGTTCCTGCGCCTGGTGCCGGAGCGCCTGGGGCACGAGACGGTGGGGTTCGTGGTCACCTTCGACGACATCACGGACCTCCTGGCCGCGCAGCGCAAGGCCGCCTGGGCCGACGTGGCCCGGCGCATCGCCCACGAGATCAAGAACCCCCTCACCCCCATCCAGCTTTCGGCCGAGCGCCTGAAGCGCAAGTACCTGCGGCAGATCGAGAGCGACCCCGAGACCTTCACCGGCTGCACGGACACCATCCTGCGCCATGTGGGCGACATCCGCCGCATGGTGGACGAGTTTTCCGCCTTCGCCCGCATGCCCAGCCCCGAAATCGGGCGCTGCAACCTCGCCGACATGGTGCGCAACAGCGCCCTGGCCGCGCATCAGGGTCGCCAGGGGGTGGAGATCGTGGTGGACCTGCCGGAGACGCCGCAGGTGGTGGCCTGCGACGAGCGCCTGGCCGGGCAGGCCGTCATCAACCTGGTGAAGAACGCCGAAGAGGCCATTGCCGGCCGGGCCGGGGCGGGGGAGACGCCGTCGGGCCACATCACGGTCCGCGTCGAGGCCCGGGACGAGGGCAGCGCCGTGGTGGTGGAGGACGACGGTCCCGGCCTTCCCGACGAGGCCCTGGAACGTCTCACGGAGCCCTACGTCACCACGCGGGAGAAGGGGACGGGCCTGGGGCTCGCCATCGTCAAGAAAATCATGGAAGAACACGGCGGCGATCTGCTACTGCACAACCGGCCGGACGGCCCGGGCGCGCGGGTCACCCTGGTCTTCCCGGAACGGTCGCCGACCGGGGCGGCCCCGGAGTCGGAAGGTGGCGAAGCCGGTTCCGGGACGGAAGCAGAGGACGGATAAGGAATGGCCCAGGACATCCTCATCGTCGATGACGAGGCCGACATCCGGACGATGCTGGCCGGCATCCTGGAAGACGAGGGCTACGAGACCCGCGAGGCCGGCGACGGGGAGGGGGCCCTGGAAGGCGTCCGGGGGCGCTGCCCCACGCTTGTCATCCTGGACATCTGGCTCCAGGGGAGTCGCATCGACGGCCTGGCCGTGCTCGACACCATCAAGCACGAGCATCCCTCCCTTCCCGTGCTCATGATCAGCGGCCACGGCACCATCGAGACGGCCGTGCAGGCCATCAAACAGGGCGCGTTCGACTTCATCGAGAAGCCCTTCCAGACGGACCGGCTCATCGTGCTGGTGGAACGGGCCATCGAGGACGCCCGGCTGCGCCGCGAGAACGCGGAACTGCGCCTGCGCATGGGGGCACCCGATGCCCTCGTCGGCGATTCCACCCACATGAATCAGGTGCGCCAGGCGGTGGAGCGCGTCGCCCCCACGGGCAGCCGGGCCATGATCTTCGGCCCCCCGGGGGTGGGGAAGGAAACGGTGGCGCGCCTGCTGCACACCCATTCCCGGCGCGCCGACGGCCCCTTCGTGGTGCTCAATTGCGCCGCCATGCATCCGGAGCGCATGGAAAGCGAGCTGTTCGGCGAGGAGCCGGCGACGCCCGGCGTCTCCGGGCCGCGCAAGACGGGCACCTTCGAGCAGGCGCACGGCGGCACCCTGTTCCTGGACGAGGTGGCGGACATGCCCCTGGAGACCCAGGGCAAGATCGTGCGCGTCCTGCAGGAACAGAGCTTCCACCGCGTGGGCGGGCGCGTCCAGGTGCAGGTGGACGTGCGGGTCGTGGCCGCCACCAGCCACGATCTGCCCGAGGCCATCAACAACGGCACCTTCCGCGAAGACCTGTATTACCGGCTCAACGTGGTGCCCATCCGCGTGCCTCCCTTGCGCGAGCGGCGCGACGACATCCCCGATCTGGTGCGCCACTTCATGGCGCACTCGGCGCAGAGTTCCGGGCTTCCGGAACGCAGCGTGAGCGACGATGCCATGGCGGCCCTTCAGGCATACGACTGGCCGGGCAACGTGCGCCAGCTCCGCAACGTGGTGGACTGGCTGCTCATCATGGCGCCGGGCGAGGCGCGCGACCCCATCCGCGCCGATATGCT
>CAJXLG010000154.1 GCA_913055885.1 uncultured Rhodospirillales bacterium | reverse complement strand
CCGCCGGCGCGCGACTGGCGGCAGTCGGCACGCGCCACCTTCTTCCCGCGAAGCGCCGGCGACCCGGCCGCCGCGCGGCCCATCATCGAGGTGCCGGAAAAGGCCTTCCCGCGCCCCGATTTCACGGTGCGGGTGCCGGAAGACGCCCTGCCCCGGGCGGAGGTGACGGTGAACGCGGGCGGCGGGACGGCGGCAGCCGACCGCCACCGCATCCCCATCTATTACCGCACCACCACCCTGAGCGGCACCATGCACCGCATCCAGCTCATCAACCCCCACACCACCATCAAGGGCCTCATCAGCTACAAGACCAAGGATGACGTCCTGGCCGTCACGGACCGCACCTACATCGCCGGCCGCGTTACCGGGCCCGTCACCGGCGACACCCCGGACGCGCCCGTCACCCGCCTCAAGACCGAGGACGGCATGATGGTGTGCAACAACTGCACGTTCGAGAAGATCGAGAGGCCGTGAGGGACGGGTATGGACGCTTATGACGACAGGTTGCGCGCGAATGCGGAGCAGGCCCAGCGAACGGCCGACAACACGCTGATCTATCTGGCCGCCGGCGGCATCGCCTTGACCCTCGCGTTCTACGCCGACGCGGAAAAACCGCCGGAAGACGGGACATGTTTTCTCATCGCGGGCAATACCCTCTGGGTCCTGTCGCTCATTTCCATGGTGGCGTCCTTCATATTTTCCCGGAACGCGCACCTGAAAGCGTTCAAGGACTGGCAGAACAAACAGGCAGGCCGTGACAAAACGGCCTTTGATCCGGAGCGTCCAGGGGGCCATTGGGAAACGTGGCTTAAAGGGGCGAACCGTGCCGGGCTTGCCTTTTTCCTTCTCGGCCTGATCAGTGTATGGTGGTTTTTCGTTTCCGCCATGACGTAGATGGAGGGCAGCATGGGGCGTGACGGCGACAACCGGGACAAAGACGGGCCCGGCGAACAGGGGAAAAAGGGTGGACGCAAAGGGATCGTTCCGCCATCCCCCTCGAAAGATGAAGAGCCTTTGACAGAGGGGGTCGTTCCGCCACCGCCCTCGAAAGATGAGGACCCCTCGAAGGACAAGGGCTCGTCGAAGGACAAGGACGACAACAAGAAATAGCCTCTACCGAGGCAACGGCGGCCATCGTGCGTCCACGTGTCTTGCCCCCGCCCCCGGCCGCCGGTTAGGCTACCCGCATGGAAACACCGACCATCGGGCTGACGCTGGACCGGGAGACGGAGGGCGGTTATTCGCCGCTGCCCTGGTACGCCCTGCGTCAGAACTACTGCGACGCCGTGAGCGAGGCGGGCGGGCTGCCCGTGGCGCTGCCCTATACCGTCGAGCTTGCCGAGATGTATGCCGCCCGCATTGACGGGCTGGTGGTCACCGGCGGGCATTTCGACGTGGACCCGTCGTGGTACGGCGGCACGCCGGACACGGCCAACCTGACCCTCAAGGAGCAGCGCACCGCCTTCGAGGCCGCCGTGACGCGCGCCGCCCTGGACCGCGACATCCCGGTGCTCGGGCTGTGCGGCGGGCAGCAGCTGCTCGCCGTGCTGCTGGGCGCCTCGCTCTATCAGCACATCCCCGACGCCGTGCCCGGCGCCCTGGCGCACGAGCAGCCCAACCCGCGCGACGAGGCGGGCCACGACGTGACGGTGGCGGCGGGCACGAAGCTCGCCGGCATCACCGGAACCGGCCCCTTCGGCGTCAACAGCGCCCACCACCAGGCGGTGAGCGATCCGGGCCCGGCCCTGGTGGTGAACGCGCGCAGCCCCGACGGCCTCGTGGAGGGCGTCGAGGACCCGCGGCACACCTTCGTCCTGGGCGTCCAGTGGCACCCGGAATACACCATCAGCCCCGCCGACGAACGGCTCTTCGCCGCCTTCGTCGATGCCTGCCGCACCCGCGCGGCCTCCGCCGACGACTGAAAACCGCACCATGCCCGAAACCGAAAACGCCCCGGACCAGCGCGAGCGTGTCGCCCGGCGCATCGCCCGCGCCGGCATCTGCTCGCGCCGCCAGGCGGAAACCCTCATCCACAAGGGCCGCGTCGCCGTCAACGGCGAACCCCTGGACCACCCCGCCGCCAACGTGGGCCCGGACGACGAGGTCTTCGTTGACGGCGAACCCCTGCCGCCCCTGGAGCCGCCGCGTCTGTGGCGCTTCCACAAGCGGCCCGGCCGCATCAGCACGCGCCGGGACCCCGAGGGCCGGCGCACGATCTTCGACGACCTGCCGCCCCACCTGCCGCGCGTCATGGCGGTGGGCCGGCTGGACCTGAACAGCGAGGGGCTGCTGCTGCTCACGAACGACGGCCGCCTGGCGCGCCACCTGGAACACCCGGACACGGGCCTCGTCCGGCGCTACCGCGTGCGCGTGCACGGCCGCGTGGACGAGAACGCCCTCGCCGCCCTGGAAAACGGCGTGACGGTGGAGGGCGTCACGTACGGCCCCATCAAGGCCGGGCTGGAGCGCCAGCAGGGCAGCAACGCATGGCTCACCGTCAGCCTCCGGGAGGGCCGCAACCGCGAGGTGCGCCGCGTCCTGGAGCACCTGGGCTATTCGGTGACGCGCCTCATCCGCGTCGCCTACGGCCCCTTCCAGCTCGGCAAGCTGCCCCGCGACCGGGTGGCCGAGGTGCGGCGCCCCGCCCTGCGCGATCAGCTGGGAACAAAGCTGTGGGCCTCCCTCACCGCCGGGCTCAAGGAGAAGGCATAAGGCGCCGCCGTGCCGGCGTCCTCTTTCGAGGCTTTTGCCGAAGGCAAAAGCACCTCAAGATGACGGCCGCCGAACAAACGCGGTCGGCGTCGTCCTGAGGTGCTCCGCCAAAGGCGGAGCCTCGAAGGACGGGACCACGCGCCCCCGGAAGCCAACACCGACGAACGGACGGCCCATGAGTTTACGCCTGACCGGCGGCGATTACCGCAACCGCCCCCTCACCGCCCCCGAGGGCAGGGCCACCCGGCCCACCGGCGCCCGGGTGCGCGAGGCCCTGTTCTCCATGCTGGAAAGCCGCTTCCCGGGCCGCCTGGCGAAGGGGCAGGTGGTGGACGCCTTCGCCGGCAGCGGCGCCCTGGGCCTGGAGGCCCTGTCGCGCGGCGCCGCCCACGTCACCTTCCTGGAGACGGACGCCACCTGCGTACAGGCCATCCAACACAACCTCGCCGCCCTGGGGCTCACGGACCGCGCCACCGTGCACCAGACGGACGCCGCGCGCCCGCCCCGGCCGGCCGCGCCCTGCACCCTGGCCTTCCTGGACCCGCCCTACGCCTCGCCGGAGCTGGGGCCGGACGCCCTCCAGGCCCTGGCGCGCGCGGGCTGGCTGGCGACGGAGGCTGTCGCCGTGCTGGAGCACCGGGCGAAAACACCGCCCGCCATCCCGGCCGCTTTCACCGTCGCCCACCAGCGCAGCTACCGCGACACCAGCGTGGCCTTCCTGGTCGCGGCGGAAGACGCCGACGCCGCCGGTCAGGAATCGTAGGCCACCAGGCTGTGCACGGCCACGCCGCGGGCCTCCATGTGCTTGCGGGCCCCCAGGAAGGACAGCTCGACGATGCCGGCGGCGCCCACCACCTCGGCGCCCACCTTGCCGAAAAGGTCCACCGTGGCGCCCATGGTGCCGCCCGTGGCGATGAGGTCGTCGAGCACCAGCACGCGCTGCCCGGCCTCCACCATGTCCGTCTGGATCTCCACGGCGTCGTGGCCGTATTCCAGCTCGTAGTCGTGGCGCACGGTGGGGCCCGGCAGCTTGCCCGCCTTGCGCACCATGGTGAAGCCGCAGCCCAGCTTCAGGGCGAGCGGCGCCGCCACCAGGAAGCCCCGGGATTCGATGCCCGCCAGCACGTCGGGCGCATGCGGCGCCACCTGCTTGGCCAGCCGGCCCATGGCCACCTGCCAGGCATCGGGATGGGCCAGCAGGGTGGAGATGTCGTAGAAATTGATGCCCGCCTTGGGAAAGTCGGGAATGCAGCGGATGTGGTCCTTAAGGTCCATGATCGCCCCGTCGTGAAATCTCGGTGACACGGCGGGAGAGCATAGGCGGTATCCCGCCCTTACGGCAACGCCCGCTCTTGCACGCGTCCCCGCCCCTCCCCACGTACCGGCAAAGGGGCGTGCGACGGGACGGCGAGGGGGAGCCATGATGACGACGGAGGCGCTGGGCCGGCGCATCGACCGGGCGCTGGGGCGCGAGCCCGCGGACCTGGTGCTCAAGGGCGGCCGCTTCCTGGACGTGGCCACCGGGCGGGTGCTCGACGGCGACGTGGCGGTGAGCGACGGCGTCATCGTCAGCACGGGCCATCCCGCCGAGGGCGCCGAGGTGCTGGACGCCCGGGGCGCCGTGGTGGTGCCCGGCTTCATCGACGCCCACGTCCACGTGGAATCCAGCCTCCTCACCCCCGACGGCTTCGAGGCCCTGGTGCTGCCCCACGGCACCACGACGGCCGTGGCCGATCCCCACGAGATCGCCAACGTGCTGGGACGTGCCGGCCTGGAATACTTCCTGGAGTCGGCCCGGGTCCTGACCCTGGACCTCTACATCATGCTGTCGTCGTGCGTGCCGGCGACGCCCCTGGACACCGGCGGCGCCCGCCTGACGGCGGAAGACCTCGCCGCCTTCGCCGACCACCCGCGCGTGCTGGGCCTGGCCGAGATGATGAACGTCCCGGGGCTTCTGGACGGCGACCCCGAGGCGCGCGCCAAGGTGGCCGCCTTCAACGGCCGCCACGTGGACGGCCATGCCCCCCTCGTCACCGGGCGGCGGCTCGACGCCTATGCCGCCGCCGGCGTGGCCACGTGCCACGAGAGCACCACCTACCGGGAGGGCCTGGAAAAGCTCACCAAGGGGCTGGCGGTCTTCATGCGCCAGGGCAGTGTGTCGCGCGACGTCACGGCGCTGGCACCGCTGCTCACCCATCTGGCCGCCGGGCGCATGGCCTTCTGCACGGACGACCGCAATCCGCTGGACATCGGCAACGAGGGCCACATCGACCACGCCATCCGCGCCGCCCTGGCCGCCGGCGCCTCGGTGCCCGCCGTGTACCGCGCCGCCGGGCTGAGCGCCGCGCGTGCCTTCGGCCTGCGCGACCGGGGCATGGTGGCCCCGGGCTGGAAGGCGGACCTGGTGCTGCTGGACGACCCGAAGACCTGCGCCGTGCGCCAGGTGGTGAAGGACGGCCGGGTCGTGCCCGCCAACGGCGGCCTGCCCGACGCCCCGGTGCCACCGCCGCCCGGCCGGGGGTCGGTGCACCGCGCCCCCGTGGCGCCGGACGCCTTCCGGCCCGCCCCGGCACCGGCCCACGGCCCCGTCATCGGCCTGCGGCCGGGCAGCCTCGTCACGGACTACCTGGTGCGCGACCGGCCGCTGGTGGACGGCCGGCCGCGGGCCGACCCCGGCGACGATCTGCAGAAGATCGCCGTGCTGTGCCGTCACGGGCCGGAGAGCACGGGCATCGGCTTCGTATCCGGCTTCGGCCTGCGGGCCGGCGCCCTGGCGGCCACGGTGGGCCACGACAGCCACAACATCGGCGTCGTGGGGGTGGACGACACGTCCATGGCGACGGCGGTGAACCGCCTCATCGCCATGCAGGGCGGCTACGCCGTGGCGTCGGGCGACACCGTGCTGGCCGACCTGCCGCTGCCCGTCGCCGGCCTCATGACGGACCAGCCGGCGCCCGCCGTGCGCCGGGCGCTGCGCCACGTGCGCGAGGCGGCCGGCGAGCTGGGCTGTCCCCTGGACGATCCCCTGCTCCAGCTCGCCTTCCTGCAGCTTCCCGTCATCCCGCACCTGAAGATCACGGACCGGGGCCTGGTGGACGTGGACGCCTTCCGGCTGGTGGAGTGACGGAAAGCCTTCCAGCCCGGATTGTCGCACCGCTCGACAATCCGGGCTACCCGAGCGCCGCCACGCAGGGCAGCCCCCGGTACGCGCCGCGCGCGTCCAGGCCGTAGCCGACGACGAACCTGTCCGGCACGTCAAAGCCGCAGAAATCCAGTGTCACGTCCACCTCCCGCCGCGCCGGCTTGTCCAGGAGGGTGGCGAGGCGGACCCTGCGCGCCCCCTGCTCTTCCAGCAGCCGGCGCCCTTCCTTCAGGGTGTGGCCCGTGTCCAGGATGTCGTCCACGAGCAGGACATGGCGCCCGGCCACCGGCGGAATGCGGCCGCTGATGTGCACCGCGCCGCTGCTCTCCAGGCTGTCGCCGTAGCTTTCCAGGCCGACGAACTCCACGGCCGGCAACGCCCCCACGCGGGCCAGCGCCCGGATGAGGTCGGCGGCGGGGTCTTGTTGCTTTTGCTGGAGGATTTTCATTTTATATTTATAATCTTTTGTTTACAGAATTCTAAATTAATAAAAATAGGTGGAGAAGTTATT
>CAJXLG010000153.1 GCA_913055885.1 uncultured Rhodospirillales bacterium | reverse complement strand
GCTTCGCCGAACTTATCAACGAAAGAGGCATGTTCCGAAAAGCCTTCTCAACTATGTAAAATGAGGGGATGCCTGAGGGCGCAAATTGGCCTGTGACGGTCGACCATTCTTGACCGTCACCAAATGACGCGCTGTCTGAATCAGATCAAGCGGTTTCAGCGTTCCGGGCCTTCAATTCATTCTTGCCGATAAAGGATAGAACGGGGACGGTTTCATCCCCTTCATCCAGCATGTGGGACCGGATGTACCGATGGAGCGGCGTGGTCCGCCGGGGGTCCGGCCGCTTACCGCCCGTGTCAACGACCACATCCACCCAATAAATGTCGTCGCCGTCGGCATCCTTGTCTGGGCGAACCGTCACCGATTCAACGCGTACCTCATCAAGATTTTCCCGCAAAACCGTCTTCACGATGTTGCGGATGGTTTCCGTGTCCGCCATGGCGACCGCCCTTTCACCTTTCCTACAGGATACACTTGGTTGCCGCGCGCGGGAAGTCTTTGGCGCAATGGCTATTGCCCGCCCACCGGATGCCGCGCCTTGAGGGCCGCCGACAGGGTGCCGTCGTCCAGGTAGTCCAGCTCGCCGCCCACGGGGATGCCGTGGGCCAGGCCCGAGACCTTCACGCCCGTGTCGGCGAGGCGCTCCTGGACGTAGTGGGCCGTGGTCTGGCCGTCCACGGTGGCGCTGGTGGCCAGGATCACCTCGCGCACGCCGTCGCGCTCGACGCGGTTCACCAGGGCGTCCAGGTTCAGGTCCTCGGGCCCCACGCCGTCGAGGGCCGAGAGGGTGCCCCCCAGCACGTGATAGCGCCCGCGGAAGGCCGTGGTGCGTTCCAGCGCCCACAGGTCCCCCACGTCCTCCACCACGCACACCAGCGCGGGGTCGCGTTCCGCGTCGCGACAGATGCCGCACGGGTCGCGGGTGTCCAGGTTGCCGCACTGGCCGCACGGCGCCACTGTCTCCGCCACCTCCCGCAGGGTGGCGGCGAGCGGGGCCAGGACGTCGTCGCGCTTCTTGATGAGGAACAGCGCCGCCCGCCGGGCCGAGCGCGGGCCCAGCCCGGGCAGGCGCGCCAACAGGCGGATGAGGCGATCGACGGCCCCTTCCTGTGTCATGCGCCGGCCGGCCCCCGCCGCATCAGCCGCCGAAGGGCATCTGGAAGCCCGGGGGCAGCTCCATGCCGCCCGTCACTTCCTGCATTTCCTCCTGCATGCGCTCCTCGACGCGCCCCTTGGCGTCGTTGACGGCGGCCACCACCAGGTCCTCCAGCACCTCGGCGTCGTTGGGGTCGATGAGCGAGGGGTCGATCTTCACCTTGCGGCACTCGCCCTTGCCGTTCATGGTCACGGTGACCATGCCGCCGCCGGCGGAGCCGTCGATTTCCATCTGGCCCATTTTTTCCTGAACTTCGGACATCTTCTGCTGCATTTTCTGGGCCTGTTTCATCATCTTGCCCATGTCCTTCATCGCCAAGCCTCCGTTTTTTTCCGGGATGATACGGGATCAGTCGGTGTCGGGATCGTCCGCCCCGGGGTCGAGCGGCCCGGCCTCGGGGTCGAGGCCGTCTTCCACGGCGGGCGCCCCGGCGGCCGCGTCGTCACTCTCGGCGCCCGGCCGGTCGCGCACCGCCGCCACGCGGGCGTCGGGGAAGGCCTGGAGCACGGCCTGCACCAGCGGATGCGCCGTGGCATCGGCGACGCGGGCCTCTTCCGCCTGCCGCTCCTGGTCCGCCAGGGTGGGATGGGGGTTTTCCTGGTCGGTGACGGTGACCATCCAGCGCTGCCCGGTGGCCTCCGTCAACAGGCCGCCCAGCCGGTTCACCAGGTCGCGCGGCGCGCGCTCCGTGGGCATCAGTTCCAGCCGCCCCGGCTCGCAGGCCACGGGGTGGACGTCGTTGCGCAGGTGGGCGGCCAGCCGGGGCTCCTTCTGGCGCTGCAGCAGGGCCACCACATCCGCCAGGGTGGCGGGGGACGGTTCCGGGGCGGCCTGTGCCCGCGGCGCGTCGCCGGGCGCGGGTTGGGGGGCCGCCTGCTGCTGCGCCGCCCGGGTCCCGCCGCCGGACGGGGCGGGCGCGCCACCGCCGCCCCCGCCGGGCGGCGGCGATTGCGACCGCCCGGTGGCCTGTTGCACCGCCTCGGCGGGGGGCGGCAGGTCGGCGGCGTAGGCCACGCGCAGGAGGACCATCTCCAGCGCCTGCACGGGGTTGGGCGCCGTGCGCACGTCCTCCAGGCCCTTGAGGAGCATCTGCCACGTGCGGCTGAGCACCGCCATGCCGAGGGCCTCCGCCATGCTCCGGCCGCGCTCGCGGTCCAGCTCGGCCAGCGCCGGGTCCTCCAGGAGCGACGGGGCGACGCGGATGCGCGTCAGCCAGTGCACCACGTTCAGGAGATCGTGCAGCACCACCTCGGGATCGCCGCCGTACTGGTAGTGCTCGCCCACCTGATCCAGGACGGCCGCCGCGTCGCCCTTCATCAGGGCGTCCAGCAGGTCGAACATGCCCGTGCGGTCGGCCAGGCCCAGCATGTCGCGCACTTCCTGTTCGCGCACGGGGGCGTCGCCGGCGGGCCGGTCGGCCAGCGCCTGGTCCAGGAGGGACAGGCCGTCGCGCACGGAGCCGTCGGCGGCGCGGGCGATGAGGTTGAGGGCGGCGTCGTCGGCGTCCTCGCCCTCGTTCGCCAGGACCCGGCGGAAGTGCCCGGCGAGGGTCGCCTGGTCCACGCGCCGGAGGTCGAAGCGGTGGCAGCGCGACAGCACCGTGACGGGTACCTTGCGGATCTCCGTGGTGGCGAAGATGAACTTCACGTGCCCGGGCGGCTCTTCCAGGGTCTTGAGGAGGGCGTTGAAGGCGCCCTGGGAGAGCATGTGCACTTCGTCGATGATGTAGATCTTGTAGCGCGCGTCCGTGGGGCGATAGCGCACGCCGTCCAGGATGTCGCGGATGTCGTTGACGCCGGTGCGGCTGGCGGCGTCCATCTCCAGCACGTCCACGTGCCGGTCGTCGGCGATGGCGGTGCACTGGGGGCAGGTGCCGCAGGGCTTGATGGTGGGCCCGTGCTCGCAGTTCAGGGCGCGGGCGATGATGCGGGCCGTGGTGGTCTTGCCGGTGCCGCGCACGCCGGTGAGGATGAAGGCGTGCGCCAGCCGCCCGGACTCCATGGCGTTGGTGAGGGTACGCACCATGGCGTCCTGGCCGATGAGGCCGTCGAAGTCCTGGGGCCGGTACTTGCGGGCGAGGACGCGATACTGGGATTCGGCCATGGGCTGGGGCCTGCGGCGGGCGCGGACGAGGGTGGAAGGCTGGCGGGCGACCCGGGTGTTCCCGCTGCGGCTGCTCCCTTCCGGGCCTGACCGGGTTCACGGGACGACCCGTCCGCTGCCAACCTTCCGAAGCGCACCCTAGCAGCGGCCCGGGGGGCCGGCGCAAGAGGCATCTGGGCTGGCGTGTGACGCATCGCCGCACCGCCGCATCGAAGGCAGGATTTCCCGGGAACCACAACGAGGGCAACCATGACCGGCATTCCCCTGTACCCCATGGACGGCAGCCAGCCGGAGTCCGAAACCATCCTCAACGCCGTCAGCGAACAGTTCGGCGGTTTCTGCCCCAACTTCTTCAAGGTGCTGGCGCACAACCCGGCCGCCCTCAAGGGCTTCACCGGGCTTCATCAGGCGCTGGGCGACGAAGGCGTGCTGGCCCCGGTGGAGCGCGAGATCGTGGCGCTTTTGATGGCCGTCAAGCACGACTGCGCCTATTGCGGCGCCGCCCACACGGCCATGGCGCGGAAGCTGGGCCTTTCCGACGGGGACGTGGCGGCCCTCAAGGCGGGCGACGCCCTGTCGGACGCACGGCAGGACCGCGTGCGCCGGGCCACGCTGGCGCTTCTGGAGACCCACGGCGCCCTGGACGACGCCACGCGCGACGGGCTCGGGCTCACCACGGCGGAGCTTCTGGAGATCACGGCGGTGATCGGCCAGTTCACCTGGGCCACCATGGTGAACCGGCTGGCGGGAACGCCCGTGGACTTCTGACGGCCGTTCCGGAGCGCGGCGCGGCCGTCGCGCCCCGGAGCAGCCTACCGTTGTCCAGGGGCGGCCGAGGTGGCAGATTGCCGGGCACCCAGTGCCGGTGCAGCCACCGGCGCGCCCGCACCGACCCGGCAGGCCGATGAGCAGCGTTCCCCGCGTTCACCCGTCCGGACAGTCCGTCCGCGCCTGTCCACGCCTCTCGGCGCCGCGACTCGTGGCATGGGCCGCGGCGCACAGGCGGGCCGGAGGGGGTGGCGCAGGCCCATGACGGCCGGGCGCATCTGGCACCATCTTCCCGCCGGTCTGGTGGTGGTGGCTGGCCTGCTGCCCCTCACGGCGCTGCTCGCCTATCGCGGCACCGTCCCGGCCCTCCTGCTGGCCGCCCTGCTCGGCCTGCCCGTGCTGCCCGCGCTTGTTGCGCGCCTGCGCCGACCGCCGGCCCTCGTGACAATCCTTGTCGGACTGGCCGCCTGGGGCGTGGTCACCACGGCGTGGTCCATCGGGCCGGACGACAGCCTCAAGGTGGCGGGGCAGTTCCTCGGGGTGGTGCTGCCCGGCTGGCTGGTGGTGCTCGCCATGGACCGCCTGACACCGCGTGCCCGTATGGCCCTGGCCCTTGCCACCGCGACGGGCATGGCGGCGGCCGGCGGCGTGGCCTTCGTGGACCTCGCGGCCGGCACCGACATTGCCGACTTCCTGCGTGGCGGCCGTTCGTTCATCGGGCACGAATACAATCACAGCGCGTGCACCTTTGCCATTTTGCTGCCCGCCGTCATGGCCATCCTGTGGTCGGGCGGACGGGCGGGAAAAGGGGCGGCGCTGGGGCTCGCGATCCTGGTGACGGCGGCCGTGGCGGTCAGTCCCAGCGGTACCGCCCAGGTCGCCCTGGGCGCGGGGGCGGCGTCGGCGCTGCTGGTGGCGGCCGTGGGCGGACGCATGGCGCCGGCGATCGGGGGCCTGGCGGCTGTTCTGGTGGCGGTCATGCCGCTCATCGGGCGGGCCCTGCCCCCCATGACGGCGCCGCCCGACGACCGCCAGGCGGTGCTGCCCATCTCGGGACAGCACCGCCTGGCGATCTGGCATTACACGGCCGACCGCGTTGCGGAACGGCCTTTCGCCGGTTGGGGGCTGGATGCCGCCCGCAATATGCCGGACGTGGACCGGTCCACCACCTACATCCTCACCCATCCGGAAACGGGCGGGCGCCACCGTGTGCACACCCAGCCCATCCCGCTGCATCCCCACAACGCGGCGCTTCAGGTCTGGCTGGAACTGGGCGCGCCCGGAGCCTTCCTCCTCGGCGCCTTTTTCATCGTGGCCTTCACCACCGTCCGATGGACGGCCCCCGACCGTGCCACCCTGTCGGCGGGCATCAGCACCCTCGTGGCCGGCGGCACAGTGGCGATGCTGGGCTACGGCGCCTGGCAGACGTGGTTGCTGGCCGTCCTGGCGTTCACGGCGGTGCTTCTGCGGCTGACCTTCCTGGTACGGAGCGCGGAGGATGGGCGGGTCGTCGCGCGGGGGGCTCCGGGGGGATAGCCCGCCATCCCCCCGGGTTCCCTTGTGTCCCTCGCTCTACCCCTTTTTCGGCCTGAGCAGGCCGCGGGCAATGACGTGCGCCTGGATCTCGGCGGCGCCCTCGAAGATGTTGAGGATGCGGGCGTCCACCAGCAGGCGGCTGACGGGGTATTCCAGGGCGTAGCCGTTGCCGCCGTGGACCTGCACGGCGTTGTCGGCGTTGGCCCAGGCCACCCGGGCGGCCAGGAGCTTGGCCATGCCCGCCTCCACGTCGCAGCGGCGGTCGGAATCCTTCTCGTTCGCCGCGTAGAGGGTGAGCTGGCGGGCGATCATGGTCTCCACGATCATCCAGGCCAGCTTGCAGGCGACGCGCGGGAAGCTGTAGATGGGCTTGCCGAACTGGCTGCGCTCCTGGGCGTACTGCATGCCGGCCTCCAGGGCCGCCTGCCCCACCCCGACGGCGCGCGCCGCCGTCTGCACGCGGGCCGACTCGAAGGTGGCCATGAGGTGCTTGAAGCCCTGGCCTTCCTCGCCGCCCAGCAGGGCGCCGCCCGGGACGTGGAAGTTGTCGAAGGCCAGCTCATATTCCTTCATGCCGCGATAGCCCAGGACGGGGATCTCGGTGCCCGACAGGCCCTCCACGGGGAAGGGGTCGGCGTCCGTCCCGCGCGGCTTCTCGGCGAGGAACATGGACAGGCCCTTGTAGCCCGGCTCGTCGGGGTTGGTGCGGACCAGCAGGGTCATCAGGTCGGAGCGCGCGGCGTGGGTGATCCACGTCTTGGCGCCCGTGATACGGTAGCCGTCGCCGTCGCGGCTGGCGCGGG
>CAJXLG010000152.1 GCA_913055885.1 uncultured Rhodospirillales bacterium | reverse complement strand
TACACCACGGCGGACGGCCGGTGGACCCTGCGGGCCGACTACGACGCCCGCAAGAAGGAGGACTTCCTCGCCCACACCGGCCAGCTTGAGGCCCGCTTCAACTTCTGACGCCCGGCCCGGGCGAAACAGGGCAGAATCATTGTCCTTTTAACCGCACGACGGTCGGGCGCGGCGCCATCCATACGGCGCCGCGCCCCTTTTTTATGGTCGTGATGCTGACCTTTTTGCCGGTTTTTCCTTGCGGACCGGCGCGCCCTGGCGTATGAAGGACCGTCGGAGGCCCCGTCGGCGGGCCCCTCCCACGGTTCAGGATTCCCACACAGGGCGAGGCTTTCCCGATGGCCGTCAAGATGGGTCAGTTCACCCGCACCGGGCAGGCGCAGCCCGACAAGCGGAAGCCGCACGAGCGCAACGCCGACTTCGGCGAGATCTACAGGCCCTTCTCCCTGGAGGGCGCGGCGGAGCAGGCGTCGCGCTGCGAGCAGTGCGGCATTCCCTATTGCCAGATCCACTGCCCGGTGCAGAACAACATCCCCGACTGGCTCATGCTCGCCGCCGAGGGGCGCCTGTGGGAGGCCTACCAGACCTCCCAGGCGACCAATAACCTGCCCGAGATCTGCGGCCGCATCTGCCCGCAGGACCGGCTCTGCGAGGGCGGCTGCGTGCTGGAACAGTCGGGCCACGGTGCCGTGACCATCGGCTCGGTGGAAAAGCACATCAACGAGACGGCGTGGCAGGAGGGCTGGGTGAAGCCCGTCCGGCCCGCCGCCGAGCGCGGCGAATCGGTGAGCATCGTGGGCGCCGGGCCGGGCGGCCTGGCCGCCGCCGAGCAGCTCCGCCGCCACGGCTATCAGGTGACCGTCTACGACCGGCACGACCGGGTGGGCGGCCTGCTCATCTACGGCATCCCCGGCTTCAAGCTGGACAAGACGGTGGTGCAGCGGCGCGCCGACCTCCTGGCCCAGGCGGGCGTCACCTTCCGCCTGAACTTCGACGTGGGCAACGATGCCACGGTGGCCGACCTGCGGGGGACGCACGACGCCGTCATCCTCATGGCCGGCGTCTACCGGGCGCGCGGCCTGCGCTGTCCGGGTGCCGGCCTGGACGGCGTGATCCAGGCGCTGCCCTTCCTCACCGCCAGCAATCGCAAGGACCTGGGCGACAGCGTCCCGGAATTCGACGACGGCACCCTCAACGCCAGGGGCAAGCGCGTCGTGGTGGTGGGCGGCGGCGACACGGCCATGGACTGCGTGCGCACCGCCGTCCGCGAGGGGGCCACGGCGGTCACCTGCCTGTACCGCCGCGACCGCGCCAACATGCCCGGCTCCCAGCGCGAGGTGGAACACGCCGAGGAGGAAGGCGTCACGTTCGAGTGGCTGGCGGCGCCCGAGGCCGTGCTGGGCGACGACCGTGTGCGCGGGGTGCGCGTCGTGCGCATGCACCTGGGCCAGGCCGACGCCTCGGGCCGCAAGACGCCGCAGCCCGTGGAGGGATCGCAGTTCGACCTGGACGCCGACATGGTCATCACGGCGCTCGGCTTCGAGCCCGAGGACGTGCCCAAGCGCCTGGGCGCGCCCGACGTCAAGACGGGCCGCCACGGCACGGTCCTGGTGGATCATCGCAGCGGCATGACCAGCATGGACGGCGTCTTCGCCGGCGGCGACGTGGTGCGCGGGGCATCGCTGGTGGTGTGGGCCATCCGCGACGGCCGCGACGTCGCCGAAGGGGTGCACCAGCACCTGACGACCCGGGCCGCCCGGGCCCAGGCCTCCTGACAACGGGGTAGCAAGCCATGACCGACACGACCGACCAATCCTGGGGCGCCACCTTCGCCGCGCTGGACCAGCAGGCGCAGGCGGAGCACCTCGCCGCCAACGGCCTCTACGACCCGGCGCAGGAGCACGACAACTGCGGCGTGGGGATGATCGCCGCCATCGACGGCAAGCCCCGGCGCAGTGTGGTGGAGGCCGGCATCAACGCCCTCAAGGCCGTGTGGCACCGGGGTGCCGTGGACGCCGACGGCAAGACGGGCGACGGCGCGGGCATCCACGTCGAGATCCCGCAGGCCTTCTTCAAGGAGCACGTGCAGCTCACGGGCCATCAGCCGCCGGAGGACACGCGCCTGGCGGTGGGCATGGCCTTCCTGCCCAAGACGGACCTGTCGGCGCAGGAGCGCTGCCGCTGCATCGTGGAGACGGAGATCCTGCGCTTCGGCTACCGCATCTACGGCTGGCGCCAGGTGCCCGTGGACGTCTCGGTGATCGGCGAGAAGGCCAACGCCGTGCGCCCCGAGATCGAGCAGATCATGATCGCCAACACCCCGGGCACGGAGGAGGAGCAGCTGGAGCGCGACCTGTTCGTCATCCGCCGGCGCATCGAGAAGCAGGCGCTCGCCGAGAACATCACGGAGTTCTACATCTGCTCCCTCTCCAGCCGCTCCATCATCTACAAGGGCATGTTCCTGGCGGAGCAGTTGACGGCCTTCTATCCGGACCTGCTGGACAAGCGCTTCATCTCCAGCTTCGCCATCTACCACCAACGGTACTCCACCAACACCTTCCCCACGTGGCGGCTGGCGCAGCCCTTCCGGATGCTGGCCCACAACGGGGAGATCAACACCCTCACGGGCAACATCAACTGGATGATCGCCCACGAGACCCGCATGGCCTCGCCCGCCTTCGGCGAGCACATCGAGGACCTGAAGCCCGTGGTGCAGCCGGGAAGCTCCGATTCCGCGGCGCTCGACGCGGCCTTCGAGCTGGTCACGCGGGCGGGCCGGCCGGCGCCCATGACCAAGGCCCTGCTCATCCCGGAATCCATCGGCCAGAACAGCGTCATGCCGGAGCACCACCGGTCGCTCTTCGCCTACTGCAACTGCGTCATGGAGCCGTGGGACGGGCCGGCGGCGGTGGCCGCCTACGACGGCCGCTGGGCCGTGGCCGGCATGGACCGCAACGGCCTGCGCCCCATGCGCTACACCATAACCGAGGACGGCCTGCTCATCGTGGGCTCCGAGGCGGGCATGGTGCGCCTCGACGAGAGCAACGTGTCCGAGAAGGGCCGCGTCGGCCCGGGGCAGATGGTGGCCGTGGACCTGGCCGAGGGGCGGCTGTACCACGACGCCGAGGCCAAGGACATGCTGGCCGGGCGCCAGCCTTTCGGGGACTGGGTCCAGAAGATCCAGGAGCTGGACAGCCTCATCAAGGCCGACGCCCGCGAGACGGGCCACCTGGAGACGGAAACCCTCGTCCGCCGGCAGGGCCTCTACGGCCTGTCCATGGAGGACATGGAGCTGATCCTCCACCCCATGGCCAACGACGGCAAGGAGCCGGTGGGCTCCATGGGCGACGACACGCCCCAGGCCGTGCTGTCGGAACGCTACCGGGGCCTGCACCACTTCTTCCGCCAGATGTTCAGCCAGGTGACCAACCCGCCCATCGACTCCCTGCGCGAGCGCCGCGTCATGAGCCTCAAGACGCGGCTGGGCAACCTGGGGAACATCCTGGACGAGGACGAGTCCCAGTGCGAGCTCCTGCAGCTCGAAAGCCCCGTGCTGTCCAACGCCGAGTTCGAGGCGCTCAAGGACCACCTGGGCGACGCCGCGGCGTGGATCGACTGCACCTTCGATCCCGGCGCCGGCGAGCACGCCCTGCGCGACGCCCTGAGCCGCATCCAGAACGAGGCGGAGACGGCCGTGCGCGCCGGGCGCGAGCACATCATCCTGTCCGACCGCAACGTCGGGCCGGAGCGCGCCCCCGTGCCCATGATCCTGGCGACGGGCGGCGTCCACACCCACCTCAACCGCCGCCACCTGCGCACCTTCACGTCCCTCAACGTGCAGAGCGGCGAGTGCCTGGACGTGCACTATTTCGCCGTGCTCATCGGCGTGGGCGCCACCACGGTGAACGCCTATCTCGCCCAGGAGGCCATCGCCGACCGCCACCAGCGCGGCCTGTTCGGCGACGTGGCGCTGGAGGACGTGGTGCGCCGCTACAAGAAGGCCGTGGACGACGGCCTTCTGAAGATCATGTCCAAGATGGGCATTTCCATCATCAGCTCCTATCGCGGCGGCTGCAACTTCGAGGCCGTGGGGCTGTCGCGGTCGCTGGTGGCGGACTTCTTCCCGGGCATGTCGTCGCGCGTCTCGGGCATCGGCCTGAACGGCATCCAGAAGAAGGTGCAGGCCACCCACGCCCGGGCCTTCGACCCCAACGTCCTGACGCTGCCCGTGGGCGGGCTGTACCGCTACCGCCGCTCGGGCGAGGTGCACGGCTTCGAGGGCGAGAACCTGCACCTCCTGCAGGACGCCGTGGCCAACGATTCCTACGAGAGCTACAAGAAATACCTTGAGGCCGAGCGCGCCCAGCCGCCCATCAACCTGCGCGACCTGTTGGCCTTCCGCCAGGCGCAGGAACCCGTTTCGGGTGACGACGTGGAATCCATCACGGAGATCCGCAAGCGGTTCGTCACGCCGGGCATGTCCCTGGGCGCCCTGTCCTACGAGGCGCACGGCACCCTCAACATCGCCATGAACCGCATCGGCGCCAAGTCGGTGTCGGGCGAGGGCGGCGAGGACCCGCACCGCTACAAGCCCACGCCCTCGGGCGACAACGCCAACTCGGCCATCAAGCAGGCGGCCTCCGGGCGCTTCGGCGTCACCGCCGAGTACCTGAACCAGTGCCGCGAGATCGAGATCAAGATGGCCCAGGGCGCCAAGCCCGGCGAGGGCGGCCAGCTCCCCGGCTTCAAGGTGACGGCGGAGATCGCCCGCCTGCGCCACGCCACGGAGGGGGTCACCCTCATCTCGCCGCCGCCGCACCACGACATCTACTCCATCGAGGACCTGGCGCAGCTCATCTACGACCTCAAGCAGATCAACCCGGACGCGCAGGTGTGCGTGAAGCTGGTGGCGCGCGACGGCATCGGCACCATCGCCGCCGGCGTGGCCAAGGCCAAGGCGGACGTCATCCTCATCTCCGGCGGCGGCGGCGGCACGGGGGCCAGCCCGCAGACCTCCATCAAGTACGCCGGCCTGCCCTGGGAGATGGGGCTGTCCGAGGTGCACCAGATGCTCACCCTCAACCGCCTGCGCCACCGGGTGACGCTGCGCACCGACGGCGGCCTCAAGACGGGCCGCGACGTGGTCAAGGCGGCCATGCTGGGGGCGGAGGAATACGGCATCGGCACCACCAGCCTCATCGCCATGGGCTGCATCATGGTGCGCCAGTGCCACTCCAACACCTGCCCCGTGGGGGTGTGCACCCAGGACCCCATGCTGCGCGAGAAGTTCACCGGTACGCCGGCGCGCGTGGTGAACCTCTTCACCTTCATGGCGGAGGAAGTGAAGGCGATCCTGGCGTCGCTGGGCTTCACCAGCCTGGAAGAGGTGATCGGGCGCACGGACCTTCTCTATCAGATGAGCCGGGGCGCGCCGCACCTGGACGACCTGGACCTCAACCCGCTGCTGGCCCGCGTGGACACCGGCGGCGAGCGGGCCTGCTGCCAGCTCGCCGAGGACGAGCGCAACGAGGTGCAGCCCACCCTGGACGACCGCATGATCCAGGACGCCCACCGGGCGCTGGAGGAGGGCGAGAAGATGCAGCTCGCCTACAACGTCCGCAACACCCAGCGCACCATCGGGGCGCGGCTGTCCTCCATGATCACGCGCAAGCACGGCATGACGGGCCTGCCGCCGGGGCACATCACCGTGCGGCTGCAGGGCTCGGCCGGCCAGTCCCTGGGCGCCTGGGCCGTGCAGGGCCTCAAGCTGGAGGTCTTCGGCGACGCCAACGACTACGTGGGCAAGGGCCTGTCGGGCGGCACCATCGTGGTCCGCCCGCCGGTGAACACGCCGCTCCGGACCAACGAGAACACCATCATCGGCAACACGGTGCTCTACGGCGCCACGGGCGGCGAGCTCTACGCCGCCGGCCAGGCGGCGGAGCGCTTCGCCGTGCGCAATTCCGGCGCGCACGTGGTGGTGGAGGGCTGCGGCGCCAACGGCTGCGAGTACATGACGGGCGGCACGGCCGCCATCCTGGGCCCGGTGGGTGCCAACTTCGCCGCCGGCATGACGGGCGGCATGGCCTTCGTCTACGACCCGTACGACACCTTCCAGTACCAGGTGAACCCGGACGCCGTGCGCGTCCAGCGCATCGAGACGGCCCACTGGGAGAACGTGCTCGTGAACCTGATCAACAAGCACGTCCAGGAGACCCAGAGCGCCTTTGCCGACGGGCTGCTGGTGAACTGGCACCAGGCCCGCCAGCACTTCTGGCAGGTGGTGCCCACGGAGATGCTCGACAAGCTGGACCACCCCGTCACCGCCGACGGCTCCATCCCGCAGGTGGCGGAATAAGGGAACAGGGGAACGTGGGCGGATAGGTGGCCTA
>CAJXLG010000151.1 GCA_913055885.1 uncultured Rhodospirillales bacterium | reverse complement strand
GGGGGGGGGGGGGGGGGGGGGGGGGGGGGGGGGGGGGGGGGAGTGATCCGCCCGCGCCCCCCAAGGGCGCTGTCGGGGACTATCGGGTCCTGGTGGCCCGGCGCCCGTGGGGTTTTGGAAGATGCTCGTTTCGGGGAACGAGCATGACGACAAAGGGAGGGGGAACGAGCATGGCGCATCGTCCTGCCATGCGCCAAACCACTCCATTGAACCGCCCTTGCCGTTGCGGCATCCTTTAAGGTGGTGGTTTCAAACGCGTTCAGATGGAAGGTTGGTCGAATCCCATGATCGGATGGTCGCATGGGTATTGATGATAGCAGCCCCATCAGTCGGGACGTTTGGCGGCGCCTGACGTGTAACCGGGGGGCTGTGGCGGCGCTGGCCCGTCGCCACCACGCCCGGTCGGTGCGGGTTTTCGGGTCCGTGGCCCGGGGCGAGGCCGGGCCGGAGAGCGACCTTGATCTGCTCGTCGAATGGGCCCCCGAAGCAACGCTGTTCGACTGGGTCCGTCTCCAGCGGGCGCTTTCGGAGCTTCTGGAGATGAACGTCCAGATCACCGACGCGGATCGTGTGCACTGGGCGATCCGCGATCGCGTGCTGAAAGAAGCAAGGCCTGCTTGAATGGCAACGGATCCCCGGCTTTACTTGATTCACATTCAGGAGGCGGCCCAGCGGATCCACGCTTACACGAACGGTCACAAAGAAACCTTCCTGAATCAGATCATGGTTCAGGATGCCGTATATCGCAACTTGCAAACCTTGTGCGAAAGTGCGCATCGACTCCCGGAACCCCTGAAACAGCGTCATCAGCATATCCCGTGGACGGACATAAAAGATTTCCGGAACCTGCTTGTGCATGACTATCTTGGGTCTATTTCACCTGCCCAGGTATGGGATGTTATTGTCAATCACCTCTCGGTTCTGGAGGACGCTGTTCGGGAGGAATTGGCCGCAATCGACCGCCGCTCCTCAAACGATGAGGCTTGACCACGCCCTGGGGCCTCCCCACTTTTCTGCAGGAGCAACTATCGCGCTTGTGCGTCGTCTCGTCATGTTGAGGTGGTACGCCCGTCAGGGCGTACCCTCGAAACATCGAGGCCATGCCTGGCGGCATGGGCACCTCATCCTTCGAGGCTCTTTTCGCCGAAAAGAGCACCTCAGGATAACGATCATGTGGCGAATTCGTTTAATAGCCGTCATCCTGAGGTGCTCCGCCAAAGGCGGAGCCTCGAAAGATGGCGCCACCCGACGGGCGTTCGAGAAAGCATGGGGAATGTCCTGTTGAACCGCCCTTCCCGTTGCGGCATTCTCCCGTCACGCGTTCTTGTTCCGGGAACAGGGGGTAAAAACGGTGATGAAGGGTCTCGTGTCCGGCGACCGCCGGGGGAGCCGGGGTATCTGCAACCTGGGCATCGCGCTCGCCATCCTCGCCGTCGGCGGTGCCGTCGCCAGCGCCACCGGCGACAAGACCGACAAGAAGGCCGCCGAAAAGGCCACCGAACCCGCCGAAAGCCGAGAGGCCGCCGCCGAGAAGGGCGCCGCCACCGGTCCCGTCTCCACCGGCCCCACCATGGAGCGCCTGGACGCCGCCGCCGCGCGCCTCATGGAATACGCCCAGGAGAACGGCCACCTCCCCTGTCCCGCCACGCAGGCCGAAAAGGGCCGCGCCGCCGAGTCCTGCGACAGCCTGGACCGGCGCATCGGCCCCCTGCCCTGGAAGACCCTGGGCATGGACGCCGGCAGGGCGCGCGACCAGTGGGGCGAGCCCATCCGCTATCGCGCCGCCAGAGCCTTCGTCGAGAACCCGCGTGCCGCCAAGCCGGAGGACGGCATTCCCGTCTGCCCCGGCCGGCCGTGCGACGAGACCCCGGAGCCGGCCGCCTTCACCGTCCTGTCCACGAGCTGTGACGCGGCCATGGACGCCGACACCGCCGACCAGAACGACAGGGCCGACGCCGACGCCCTCTATCACGCCACCACCGGCACACCGCAATGCCGCCCCGGGGGCGACAGGCCGGACGACCTGCTCGTCCACATCCCCGCCGCCACCTTCCTGGCCGCCCTGGGCCCCGGCCGCACGCAACAGGGCGAGAAGGCGGCCCCCGACACCGCCGCCGCGCCGCCCGCCGGCACCGTCGATCCCGACAGCATCCGCGGCACCGAGCCCAGCCAGGGCGCGCGCGTGGTGAAGCCCGCCGTCCTGCGGCGCCATCCCGGCGGCGCCCCGGGCACCACCCTCATCTTCGGCCGGCGCACCAAGGCCGGCTGGGCGCCCGTGCCCAACGGCCACAGCAGTTGCGCCTGGATCACCCGGCCCTTCCCGCTTACCGACGAGACCCTGCGGCTGTCCTTCAACCTGCGATTCTTCCCCGGGGAGGACGACGCGAACCAGGCCCGCGGCACCGGCGGCGGCCTCGCCCTGGCCGTGGTGGGCGGCAGCCTGCCGCCGTCGGACCCGCGCCTGGCGGTGGACGCCCACGGGCGCGACATCGGCGTCATCTGCGGCCCGTCGCACGGCCGCGACGGTGACGTGGGCCTGGGCTACAAGACCCTGGTGCCGGCCGCCCGCGACGACCACAAGGCCCTGCCCAAGCTGGGGATCGAGTTCGACATCTTCGACAACAACTACGGCGAAGAGGCCGGCCGCATCCCGGGCAACCACGTCGCCCTGCTGCGCCAGGACAGCCGCGACTTCATCGGCAACGGCAGCGGCGACAACCCGTCCTGCAAGGGCGGCCCCGCCCGCGACGGCGCCACCAGCCCCGCCTGCACGTGGCAGCCCGGAACCCCCGCCTGGCTGGAGAACCGCGCCCGCTGCGCCGGCGGCGCCTGCGGCCCCCTGCCCTTCCTCGCCACGGGCGAGGCCGGCCCCGCCCGCACCGTGCGCGTGGCCATCCAGCGCCAGTGCGACGACGACTGCTCCAACTGCGGCCTGGGCCCCGACGCCGACCACATGCGCACCCGCGTGTGGGTGGGCTGCCCCGGCCCCGATTCCGACGGCAGCGGCTGCGCCGACGTGACCCACGCCTACGACCGCACGGCGAAGACCATGATCGATTCCTGCGGCAGGGACCCGTCCGCCGCCGACCGCCACGCCGACCGGCGCTTCGACCGGGTGCACATCGGCTTCACCGTGGGCGCGCCCGACAACCGCTTCAACGACGGCGACACGGACGCCCGCACGGGCGCCATCGTCTCCGGCCTGCGCGCCGTGGCGGACTGAGGGTCGAGAATGGCTACCGTCGTGTTGCGGTGCTTTTCCCCCGGAAAGGCCTCGAAACACGACGCCCGCGACGGATGCCGGCGCCCGTGGGCCGCGTCATGTTTCGAGGGCGCGCCCGGAGGGCGCGCCACCTCAACATGACGGGGGTTGGCGCTGTTCGTCATGTTTCGGGGCTTCGCCAAGGGCGAAGCACCTCAACATGAGGAATCGCAACATGGAGCGAGAACATTTTGGGAGCCTTTGTGTACATCGTGCGTTGTTCGGACGGCTCGTATTATGTAGGCAGCACCACACAAGCCCTGGAAAATCGCATCACGGAACACAACGCCGGGCTTTATGACGGCTATACGGCAGCCCGCCGTCCTGTTGAGCTGGTTTTTCACGCAGAATTCCAGAGCTTGAATGACTGTGCTTCTGCTGAGCAGCAGATCAAAGGGTGGTCCCGGAAAAAGAAGGAAGCCCTCATTCGAGGCGATTTCGGTTCGCTCCAATTCCTGGCGAGACGGAAGACAAAGACGCAAACAAAATCGTCGTGTTGAGGTGCTTTTCCTCCGGAAAAGCCTCGAAACACGACGCCCGCGACGGATGCCGGCGCCCGTGGGCCACCTCAACATGACGGGGGTTGGCGCTACTCGTCGTGTTGAGGTGCTTTTCCCCCGGAAAAGCCTCGAAACACGACGCCCGTGACGGAAGCCGGCGCCCGTGGGCCACCTCAACATGACGGGGGTTGGCGCTACTCGTCATGTTTCGGGGCTTCGCCAAGGGCGAAGCACCTTGACATGACGCGGGGTCGGATCACGGCCCCCGGAAGGCCGGGCCGTTCACCTTTTTGACACACCGCGGGCCTTGACCGCGCGCGGTCCGGCGTGCCCTCATCCCCGGGCCATGACCGATACGACCGGACCCCGCATCTACAACCTGTTCCCGCGCCTGGTGGGGACCGTGGCCGCGTGGAAGGAGGCACTGCCCCGCATCGCGGACATGGGCTTCGACTGGGTCTTCATTAACCCGTTTCACGAGACGGGCGGCTCCGGCAGCCTCTATGCGGTGAGGGACCCCTATACCCTCAACCGCATCTTCGACGACGGCTCCGGCCGGCCGGGCGAGGAACAGATCGCCGACTTCTGCGCCGCCGCCGAGCGCCACGGCATCAGCGTCATGATGGACCTCGTGGTGAACCACACGGCGGATGACGCGCCGCTGGTGCACGAGCGCCCCGACTGGTACGTCCAGGACGAGGACGGCAACATCCAGAATCCCTACGCCCTGGACATCGACACGGGCCAGGTGACGGTATGGGGTGACCTCGCCGAGATCGACTACGGCAAGGAGCACCTGCGCGGCGAGATCGCCGACTACTGGCGCCGCGTGGCCGCCCACTGGGCCGGGCACGGCGTGCGGGGCTTCCGCTGCGACGCCGCCTACAAGGTGCCCGGCGACGTCTGGCGCATCATCATCGACGGCGTCCGCGAGGCGCGCGGCGATGCCGTGATGGCCGCCGAGACGCTGGGCTGCGCCCCGGAGCAGGTGGAGCAGCTTCGCCCCGCCGGCTTCGACTTCCTGTTCAACTCGTCCAAGTGGTGGGATTTCAAGGAGGGATGGCTGCTCGACCAGTACGAGCAGTTCCGCCACATCGCGCCCTCCATCGCCTTCCCGGAGACCCACGACACGGACCGGCTCATCAACGAGCTTACCCCGGGCGTGGACCCGGAGAAGGGCTACCGCCGGCGCTACATGTTCGCCGCCGCCTTCTCCACCGGCGTCATGATGACCATCGGCTACGAATACGGCTTCCGCAAGCCGCTGCACGTGGTGGAGACCACGCCGGACGACTGGGAAACGCCCAGCTTCGACATCCGCGACTTCGTCCGCGAGGTGAACCGGGCCAAGGCGCGCCATCCCGTGCTCAACCAGGAAGGCCCGCAACAGGCCATGGACGTGGACGGCGGCGCCGTGGTGGCCATCATCCGCCGCGCCAACGAGGGGCCGGGCTGGGCCCTCACCCTGGTCAACATCGACCTGCACAACGGGCACTCCGTGGACCAGAACCGCCTGGGCTTCCTGGACCTCAACAACGCCTGCGAGATCACCCCGGGCCGCGACGACGAGGGCTTCCGGGGCAACAGCTTCGACATGGAACCCGGCGAAGTGCGCGTCATCGTGCGCCGCGAAGGGTGATGCGGTGAGACAACAGGGAGAGGGGGCGACATGACTCTGGGCCGGATCTACCACGCCCTGGGGCTGCACATGCACCAGCCCCCGGGCAACCTGGCCACCCTGGCCGAGGCCAACCCGCACGAGGCGGAGGAGATCATCCGCTGTTACGAGCGGGTGCCCCGCTTCCTCAAGCAGTATCCCGACGTGGGCCGCATCCACGTGGGCTTTTCCGGCGTCCTTCTGGAGCAGATGCGGGACAAACGCACCGTGGACGCCTACCGGCACTGGGTGGACCTGCCGGCGGCCCTCAACAACTACGCCGAGGCCGACAACATCGAGCTCATCGGCATGGGCTATTACCACCCGCTGTTCCCGCTCATCCCCACGGATGACTGGTTGGACCAGCTCATCGCCGGGCGCCAGATCCTCAAGGACACCTTCGGCCGCGAGCCGCGCGGCTTCTGGCCGCCGGAGATGGCCTTCTGCATGGAGATGGTGCCCTATCTGGTGAAGGCCGGCTACGAGTACGTGGTGGTGGACGGCGTGCACGTGCACCCCGAGAACGACGCGCCGCTGGACCTCTACAAGCCCCATGTCGCCTGCCGGGACGGCTACTGCATCACCGTCATCCCGCGTCAGCGCGACATCTCCAACGCGCAGGAGAGCGGCCTGAACGCCTCATGGTTCGCCGACGAGGTGCGCAACAAGATCCGCGAGTCGCCCGACCCCGGCGCCGATCGCCTGGTCACCACCTGGTCCGACGGCGAGAACGGCAACTGGTTCCGCAACCAGCACGAGCCGTCCAGCTTCTTCGGCCACTTTTTTGCCCCCTACATGGAGCATGTGCGCGTGGGCGAATACCCGGTTCGGCCCATCGCCATTTCCGAATACCTGGAAACCCACAGGCCGGACGCGCGCGCCCACGTGGAGACCGGGGCGTGGAACGTGGGCAACACCTCGGGCTTCGACTTCAGCCAGTGGGCCGGCTCCGAACCCCAGCGCGAGGCCGTGGAGGCCCTTTACAAGCTCAGCG
>CAJXLG010000150.1 GCA_913055885.1 uncultured Rhodospirillales bacterium | reverse complement strand
TGCTTGTATTAAAATGTAACCGGCATATCGGCTTTGTGTTCTTGTCATCAAGTAGTATGCCACAATAGCTTTTCACGTCTCGCATTGCAATGCGATCCGGGGTAACGACCGCGGCACCGATCGCCCGGACAATATTATAGCCATCAACCTCCTCTTGTGTCGTAACGATTTCGCTTTCAGTGGACGTGGGTTGCTTCTCTGGCTCGTCCCCCGCTTCTGGAGCGTTTTGTTCGCTGCGGTTTTCCTTGTCCAAAAGACTTGTGATTCGCTGATTAACGTGTTCGCGTAAAAAATCGGTGCAAGCCCGCCGCGTAACGTCCGAAAAATATTCCCGGGTATTCTGAGAAAGTCTTCCATCATAGACTTGGCTCCCGAAGAACTTTACAAACCCTTCCGACGGAGTTTCCATTTCTTGCGCGATCAACTTTTTTATGGCACTAATGTATTTAAGGTCGCTCGCTTGGCTCAATATGGTAGTGATATCAAAATTGCTTTTGTGGAATTTCCGTAGCTCGTTTATGTCACGTTCATCGTAATTGTCAATATCGAATTGATAGAAAGGGCGGTCATCCATCTTGTTTGATTGTTCCAGGTCGGAATAAAAATTGTAAACGATTCCGTTTGTCAGGACGGCGATACGGGCGTTGCAGACGGAAAAATACCGATAAAGCTGGGAGGCATGGTCCAAATTCAAAGGGTCGCCGCACGGCTTGCATTCGATAAGCATGGCAAGCTCATCGCCGTGTGCCAGAGCGTAATCAACTTTTTCACCTTTCTTGGTTCCGACATCGGCCGTAAATTCGGGGATCACCTCGGAGGGATTAAAGACATCATACCCCAGCGCTCGGATGAACGGCATCACGAGAGCCGTTTTCGTAGCTTCTTCGGTGTCGATATTTTCCCGCTGATTCCTGGAACGGTCCACCAATTCGCGGATTTGATTTGAGAGTTCCATAGTCCAGCCTCACATATCGATAAGAGTAGCCATTTGGTATCTATGTACCTTATGTTGACGGGTAGCTACAACCCCCATGAGCGAAAGGTGCGCAAAAGAGCATTAATAGGCGTGCGGGAAAAGCCCGCGATCAAGAGCTGGAGTCACTCGGGGCCGGCTTGACCTCGCGCATCAGACGATCAAACACCTCACGGGATTCCTCGGCGCTCAGGAAGGGCCCGTTTTCCGCCGCCCGGCTTTGGCGGTTGATCTCCGCCTCTTCCAGGGCCTTGAGCCGCTCATACTGGGCCCACGACAGAACCACGGCCACCTCGCGCTTGCCCCGCTTGACGGCCACCGGCTCCGCTATGGCGGTGTCCAGAAGCTCGCCGAAGTGGGATTTGGCATCGCTGGCGCTGACGGTCTTCATGGTCTTTGTCCGATTTGCCCGTATTGACCAATTTGACCTTATTGTCCGCCGGCGCGCCGCTGGCGTCAAGCATCCGCCGCCAGCGTCACCACCAGGTCGGCGAAGCCGTGGGTGGTCTCCAGGCCCGCCAGGCCGCGGCGCAGGGCGCCCTTGGGAAGCACCGCCGGCAGGCGCTCGCCGTCGTCCGTGGTGCGCCGCCGGGCCCACAGGGCCCACATGGCCTCCACCGCCCTGGGGTCGTGCCAGTCGTAGCCGCACAGGGTGCGCAGGACGTCCGCCTCGCCGGCGTTGTCGTCGGGCGGCAGTTCCGCCGAATCCCCCTGTTTGTTGAGCCAGTCCACGTACCAGCGCGCCGCCGCCTCCGCTTCCGGCGGGGCGCTGCCGTTGCCCGGGCCCTCGATCTGGTGCAGCCGCCACGCGGGCCCTTCCGGTGTCACCTCCAGCGCCGCCACCGACGCTCCGTCGCGGCGCAGGGCCACCACGCGCCGGCCTTCCACGGCGCAGCGCACCGTATAGAAGGGCAGGCAGTTGGCCAGGGCCTCGCCCTCGCGCACCAGGTCCTGCGCCGAGCCCAGCGGCACCGCCTTGAGGCCGGCCGGGGTCTCCACCGGCGGCGACGGCTTGGACCACGCCAGGGACGCCCCCTTGAGCCGGTCCAGGGCGCCCGACGGAAAGAGCGCGCCCACGGCCCGGTGGAAGCGCCGGCTGAAGCGCACCACCTGCTCCAGGGTGCGGTCCTGAAGGCAGAAACGCACCGCCACCGCCTCCGCCCGCTTGAGCACCGCCTTGTCCACCGTCACCGCCCAGGCCCCGGAGCGCGCCGCCGCCAGGGGCAGCACCACGGAATGGGCGAAGGCGCGCGCGGCGTCGCGCACGCCCTCGCCGCCCCACGGCAGCACCAGGGCGTAGCGGAAGTTGTCCCACGACACGGCGGCCGCCACGCGCTCCTCCTCCAGCGCCCAGCGCCGGGCGTTGAAGCGGTCGTCGGCACCCGACGCCGCGGGCACGCCCGCCGCCGGCACCGGGCGCGGGTCGGCGTGGCCGCCCACGGCGTGGAACAGTCGGCACCAATCGCCGTCGAACCCCGCCAGCAGGGCCTTGAGGGCCGCCCGCCGGCCGCCGCGCCCGCCGATGAAGGCGGCCAGGCCGTTCAGCTCGTGCGCCAGCCGGGCGAAACAGGCCCACTGGCTGTGTTCCGGCGGCTGTTCCGGGGCGTGTTTGCGGCCCGGGCACTGCGTCCCGTCGATGTCGTCCAGGAACAGCAGCATGTAGTCGATGTGGTCGGGGAAGGTCTTGTGGTCGAAGGACTGGAGGCAGCGCACCGCCGCCTCGGAGACCATGTAGGCCCGCGCCAGGGCCGGCACCAGCGGTCTGCGCTGGTCCACGGCGCGGCGCACCGCCGGTACCTGGGCGATGGCGCGGGCGAAGAGGGGATAGGCCGCCGCCGCCTGGAGCCGCGCCTCGCGGTGGGGCGAGCGCCGGGCGTAGGCGTCGTAGGCGTCCTGCGGGTAGCGCGTCGCAAGGCGCAGGGCGTGCGCCGCGTCCGGGTCGGCGAGGCCGGCGGCGGGCGTCATGGCGGCGCGGGCGCGGTCCGTCTCGCGCGCCATGAAGGCATCGAACAGGGGGCGCGTCGGCTTGAGTCCGGCACCGCCCGCCAGCTCCGCCACCGTGAGCCAGTCGCGCCGGGGGCCGTGCGGCGGGTGGCTGGGATCCAGGCCCAGGTCGCGCAGCAGGGTGGGGAAGCGCAGGGGGAAGAAGACCAGCGTGCCGGCGTGCGGATGTTCCAGGGTGCCGGGCTCGCGCCGGTGGCGCTCCAGGAAGGCCCGGACCTGGTACTTGTGCCCCACGGCCACCGCGGCCTCCTGCCCGGCGAGCCGGGCGGCCAGGTCGCCCGGGTCCAGGGCGTCGGCGAGGGTCGCGCGGTGGTCCAGGGCGCCCGGCGCGGCAAGGCCGGTGCTCTCGGCACAGCCCACCACCAGGCCGATGAACGGCCCGCGCGGCGTGCGGATGAGCAGATACGCCTTGGCGTAGCCGGGGAAGAGGCCCTGGATGTGCGCCGCCGCCACGGCCTTGCGCAGGCCGGGAACGCCGCCCGCCGCGTAGCGGTTGAGGCGGTCGTGCCAGGCGATGGCGTCGGCCCAGTCGCGCATGGCGTCGCCCTCCCCCGTGATGCGCCTTTCCGGACGGAAGGGTGGCGCCCGGCGGCGGCGCGATCAAGGGGGCGCTCAGCGGGTGCCGTCGGCCAGGGGCGCGAAGAGCTTTTCCACGTCCGCTTCCGACAACACCGCAGGGGCGTCGTCCTCGGACTCCATTACGCCGTTCACCAGGGCCTGCTTGCGCGTCTGCATTTCCAGCATGCGCTCTTCCACGGTCCCGGCGGCCACGAGGCGGTAGACGAAGACCGCCTTGTCCTGGCCGATGCGGTGGGCACGGTCCGTGGCCTGGGCCTCGACGGCCGGGTTCCACCACGGGTCATAGTGGATGATGGTGTCGGCGGCCGTCAGATTGAGGCCCGTCCCGGCCGCCTTGAGACTCGCCAGAAACAGGGGGACCTCGCCGTTCTGGAAACGCGTCACGGGGGTTTCGCGGTCGCCGGTCCGGCCCGTGATTTCCGTCCAGTCAATCCCCTCGTTGGCCAGGGTCTCCTTGACGAGGTCGAGCATGCTGGTGAATTGCGAGAACAGGACGATGCGCCGGCCCTCCTCCAGCATCTCCGGCAGCATGCCCATGAGGTGGTCCAGCTTGGCGGAGCCGGTGTCGTCGCGCTCCAGGAGGCGCGGGTCGCAGCACACCTGCCGCAGCTTGAGCAGGGCTTCCAGGATGACGATGCGGCTGCGCTCCACGCCCTGGTCGGCCAGGGCCCGGCGCACCTTGTCGTGCATGGAGAGGCGGATGGTCTCGTACAGATCGCGCTGGGCGCCGGTAAGCTCCACGGGCTGGGTGAGTTCCGACTTTTCCGGCAGGTCCGGGGTGACGCTCTCCTTGGTCCGGCGCAACAGGAAGGGCCGCACCCGGCGCGCCAGCACGGCCTGGCGCTCGCGGTCCCCGTGCTTCTCCACGGGCGTCCGGAAGGTCGCCCGGAAGCTCTTGTGGTCGCCCAGAAAGCCCGGCTGCAGGAAGTGCATCACGGACCACAGCTCCCCCAGATGGTTCTCCAGGGGCGTGCCCGTGAGGGCCAGGCGCTGGTTGGCGGTCAGGGCACAGGCCGCCTTGAACAGGTTCGTGCGCGGGTTCTTGATGGCCTGGGCCTCGTCCAGCACCACGACGTGCCACGGCTGTTCCTTGAGATGCGCGATATCGCGTGGCAACAGGGCGTAGGTGGTGATGACCACGTCGTGGTCCGGCACGGCGGCGCGCTGTTGGCCGCGTTTGGGGCCGTGCAGCACCAGGACGTCGAGATCGGGGGTGAAGGTGGCCGCCTCGCGGCGCCATGTTCCCACCAGGCTGGTGTTCACCACCACCAGCGCCGGATGGGCGAGCCGGCCCGCCTGCTTTTCCGCCAGGATGTGGGCAAGCGTCTGGAGGGTCTTGCCCAGCCCCATGTCGTCGGCCAGGACGCCGCCGAAACCGGCCTCGCGCAGAACCTGCATCCATTGGAACCCCGCCCGCTGGTAGGGGCGCAGGGTGGCGGTAAGGCCCTCCGGCACGGGCGTGGGGGCGCGCTCGGGATGGTAGAGCTTTTGGCCGATGTCGCGCAGGGTGTCGTCGCCGGAAACGGGAATGGCCGCGTCCCGGGCCGTGTCGGCAAGGGCCGTCGCGTCGGCCACGCGGGCCCGCGGCAGGGCCAGCGAGGCCGTGTCGTGGTCCACCTCGTCCGGCGCGAAAAGCTGCGACAAGGTCTCCAGCACGGGCTTGAGGCGTTCCGCCGGCACGGCAACGTGGTGGCTGTCGTCATCGGCCACCGGAACGAAGAGGGTCCCCAGCTCCGTCAAGGAATCCGGTGTCGCGCCGCGTTTGAGCAGCCGCAACAGGATGGGCAGCAGCTCCACGTTCCGGCCGTCCACGGTGATGCCCAGGCTGAGGGAGAACCAGTCGATGCCGCTGGAGTCGTCGAAGTCGGCCCACCACGCGTCGTCGTCCGCCTCTTCCAGGCTTACCGGGAAGCTGGCGTCGATGGCGACGTGCCAGCCCGCCGCCCGCAGCGCCGGTACGTGCTCGTGCAGGAATTCGAGCGCCGACGGATGGCCCAGGTCGGGGTCGAGCTCCGGATCGCCCAGGAAATGGGGCTCGGAATCGTCATCGAGGACTTCCCAGGCCACGCCGTCCCAGGCGCCGGCCAGCAGTGTCCCGGTGGGCAGGTGATCCAGCCATGCCTTTTCCGCCGCCATGTCGCGGTGGAGCGTGACCGGCCCCCCCGCCGTCATGCGCGTGACCCGCTCGTGCGCCTGGTTGGCCGCGACGGTGACGTCGTTGTAGGTGAAAACGGCCCGGGCGAGTGCCACCTCCGCCGTCTCCGGCGCCTGGCGGTCCCACGGGGCGGGGATTTCGCGCGCCGTGCCGCCGTACAGGTGGAGGGTGGGGACGGGCGCCACGTCCCTGATGACGCGCTCTTCCACGGCGGGCGGCTCGACGCTCGCCACGGTTTCCGCCGGCAGCCGGGTTTGCAGGGCCTCGCGCACGGTGGGCAGGTAGGCGGGCGGGACGACGGGGGCCTGCGCCAGGGAGGCCGCCACCGCATCGTCCAGGCCCGTGTCGAGCGGCCCGCACAGCCCCGTTTCCGGTTCCACGTACCACGGCGGCGTCACGGGCAGCGTGGCCGGCGGATCGTCGGGATCGGCGTCGTCCGGGATGAAGATCAGGCGGTAGCCGTCGTGCCCCTCGCTGTGCCAGCGGGATGTGGCCGGTCGTTCCGGCCCTTCATGGAGGAGGGGCCCCCGTACGTCCCCCCAGCATGCCCGGCCCGTGGCGATGGCCGCCTTGAGGACGTCGATGGCATCGATGCCCGTCAAGGGGAAGCCCTTGCGGCCGCCGCCGAAACCCTCCTCGACGAACTCGACGAGTAGCCACACTCCTGGTATCGTTTTCGTGCCCGGTCGCTTGCGGCCTGCGCAAACTCTAATA
>CAJXLG010000149.1 GCA_913055885.1 uncultured Rhodospirillales bacterium | reverse complement strand
TCACCCGAATAACCCAGTAGACACACCGGGACATTTCTCAGTGTCGCTACCGGACCAGATTCTGGTGTCGCTTGACAAGCGTGGTTTGTAGCGCCGATAATTACCGTATAAGAAGGAAGGTTGTCGATATGCATTAATAAAGATGTTACAACTCGTTTTATTTCTCCTGTTTCATGTGTGTCTCCCCGTTCTTTTCCTAGGGCGTCAAATTCATCGAAAAATAAAACACATGGTGTTGTCCGCGCATAATCGAATACGCGCTGTAGCCGGCTGGCAGTCTCGCCGAGATAGCTACTGATTATCAATTCGTGCCGAATAACGAAGAGTGGCACGGAAAGCGCTTCAGCAATTGCTTCTGCTAGAGATGTTTTGCCATTACCTGGAGGGCCGACCAAGAGGAGCCTGTGACGAGGTTCTAGGCCGTGGGCTCGTAGAATGTCGCTTCTAATTTGTTCATCAATTATTTGATAGCATACGTTAGCGCAGAATTTTGGAAGTATGAGGCTAGATATATCTCGTTTTGGATGTATTTCTTCGACCAAGTCAGCGCCAGATGTGCCCCCCCCTTTATGGTAGAATTTGCTTTGTCGTTTCTCCCATATTTATTGTTTTTTAGTGTTTCATATAATTTGTCCGCAAGAACATTGTGCTTCTTTCCACGTTCTTCCGCAATGATTGTTTCAACGACACGGCGTAGCGTGGCGTGGTCGCCCGACGTTGCCGCCTTTACCAGTGATATTAAAAGGTCACTTCTAGCCATTATTTATTACCACATATTGGCCTGGGCGGTGTGTGATTTGCTGTGTGGTCCTTTACGGGCGTGATAATCGATAGCGGACCGTTGTGGAAGGGGCAGTGTGTAAAAGTGTTGAACCTGATGAAAAGATAACAAGGTGTGCCACTCGGGGACGAGGCTCACATGAACCCCAGCGCCATCTTGGCTTCCTCGGACATCATGTCGGGATTCCAGGGCGGGTCCCAGACCAGGTTCACCTCGGCCGAGGTGACGCCCTCGACGCTCTCCGCCGCCTGGCGCACCTCCTCCGGCAGGCTGCCGGCCACGGGGCAGCCGGGGGCCGTGAGGGTCATCTGGAGGACCACCGAGTTGTCGTTCCCGATGTAGATGTCGTAGATGAGCCCCAGGTCGTAGATGTTCACGGGAATCTCCGGGTCGTAGACCTGCCGGATGGCCTCGCGCACGTGCTTGGTGCGCACCTTGTTGGCGGGCGCGCCGCCCTCGGCGGCCGGGGCCGGCTGCTCGTTCCCCGTGGGGGTGGTTTCCTGCTCGTCCGTCATGGCGCTCACCCGAACATCCTGCGTACCCGGTCCACCGCCTCCGTGAAGCGGTCAACGTCGGTGTCGTTGTTGTACAATCCGAAGGACGCCCGCGCCGTCGCCGGCACCCCGAAGCGTTCCATCAGCGGCTGGGTGCAGTGGTGGCCCGTGCGGATCGCCACGCCCAGCTTGTCCACCAGCGTCCCGATGTCGCTGGCGTGGGCGCCGTCCACCACGAAGGAGAGAATCCCCGCCTTTTCCGGCGCGCGGCCGATGATCGTCACCCCCGCCATGGCGTCCAAAGCCGCCGTGGCGCGGGCCAGCAGCCGGCGCTCGTGGGCCGCGATGGTGTCCAGCCCCAGGGCGGCCACATAGTCCAGCGCCGGATGCAGCCCGATGACCTGGGCGATGGGCGGCGTCCCCGCCTCGAACTTGTGGGGGATGGAGGCGAAGGTGGTGCCCCGGAAGCTCACCTCGCGGATCATCTCGCCGCCGCCGTGGTAGGGCGGCATGGCCTCCAGGTATTCCGCCCGGCCGTACAGCACCCCCACGCCCGAGGGCCCGTACACCTTGTGGCCGGAAAAGGTGTAGAAGTCGGCGCCGAGCGCCTGCACGTCGATTTCCTGGTGCGGCGCCGCCTGGCAGCCGTCCACCAGCACGGGCACGCCGGCGGCGTGGGCCTTCGCGATGATGTCGCCCACGGGCACCACCGTGCCCAGGGTGTTGGACACGTGGGTGACGGCCACCAGCTTCGTGCGCGCCGTGAGGCAGTCGGCCACCGCCTCCGCCGACAGGCTGCCGTCGTCGGCCACCGGGGCCACCCGGATGCGCACCCCGCGCTCCGTCTCCAGGAGCTGCCACGGCACGATGTTGCTGTGGTGCTCCATCTCCGTGAGCACGATCTCGTCGCCCGCCTTCAGGAAGGCGCGGCCGAAGCCGGAGGCCACCAGGTTGATGCCTTCCGTGGCGCCCCGGGTGAAGATGACCTCGCGCTCCTCGGGCGCGTTGATGAAGGCGGCCACGCGCCGCCTGGCCGCCTCGAACCGGTCCGTCAGCGCCTCGGACAGATAGTGCAGGCCGCGATGGACGTTGGCATATTCCTCGGCATAGCAGCGGTTCACGGCGTCGATGACGCTTTGCGGCTTCTGCGCCGAAGCGGCGGAGTCCAGGTACACCAGGGGCCGGCCGTGCACCTCCCGGGCCAGCACGGGAAAGTCGGCGCGCACCCGCTCGACGTCGTGGGCCGGTCCGTCGGGCATGCAGCTGTCAGGCGGCATCCAGGGCCTCCGCGTCCTCGGCATCTTCCGGCATGTCCAGCCAGCGATGGGCCGCCCGGCGCATCAGGGTCCGCACGCCCCCGGGCGCCACGTGGTCCAGCACGGCGTCGGCGAAGGCCGCCACCAGGAGCGCCCGCGCCCGGTCCTCGCCGATCCCGCGGGCCCGCAGATAGAACAGGGCGTCCCGGTCGATGCGGCCCATGGTGTTGCCGTGGCTGCACGCCACGTCGTCGTTGTAGATCTCCAGCGACGGCTTGCCGTCCGCCTCGGCGCTGCCCGAGAGCAGCAGGGCGTCGTGGCGCTGGCGGGCATCGGTCTTCGCGGCGTCGCGTTCCACCACCACGCCGCCCTGATAGGCGGCACGCGCCCCGCCGTCGAGCACGCTCTTGAAGGTCTGCTCGCTGGTGCCGTGGGGCGCCGCGTGGGTGATGCGCGTGACGTGGTCGGCGTGGGCGGCGTCGCGGCCCAGGGTGGCGCCGTTGACGCGCGCCGTCGCCCCCGGCGCGTTGAGGCCCACGCGGGTGTCCGTGCGCGTCAGCCCGCCGTCGATGGTCAGGCTGGTGCTGTCGAAGCTGGCGTCGCGGCCCACGCTGGCGCGGGTCTGGAACAGGCTCACCGCCTGTTGCGGCGCCGTCAGCAGCCGGTGGTGGCGCAGATGGCCGTCCCCGCCCACGGCCGCCTCGGTGACGGCGTTGGTGAAGACCGCCGGGCCGTCCGCCGCGCCCACCAGGTGCTCCAGCACGGACAGCGTGGAATCGCCGCCCACGAAGAGCAGTACCCGGGGATGCGCCGCGATGGGCGCCGCGCCGGGGGCCGCCGCCACATGCACGAGGTGCACTGCGGGCAGCTCGCCGCTCCCCGCCGGCACCTCCAGCGCCACGCCGTCCGTGGCCAGGGCGGCGTTGAGGGCCAGGAAGGGGTGGTCGTCGCCGGTGGCGGGGGCCACGCCGCCCACGTCCTCCGCCGCGTCGGCCAGGCCGCGCACCGTCACGCCGGCGGGCAGCGCCGCGAGGTCCGACAGGTCCGGACGGTAGCGGCCGTTGACCAGCACCAGCCGGGCGTGGGCGCCGTCGGGCGCGGGCCACCCGGGCAGGGCGGCCGGGGCTTCCGCCGGCGCCGCCTCGAAGGGCACGCCCGTCAGGCGCTCCAGCTTGCCGTACTTGAAAAGCTCGCTCCTGGCGCCGGGCAGGCCCAGGGCGTCGAAGCGCGCGGCACCGGCCCGGCGCGCCGCCGCCAGGGCGTCGTCGGGCAGGGCGTCCAGCCCGTCCAGGAAGGGAAGCGTGCGCTCGGCCATGATACCGCCCTCACGCCGCCGGGTTGACGAGATCGGCGTAGCCCTGGCGCTCCAGCTCCGCCGGCAGGTCCTTGTCGCCCGAGCGCATGATCCGCCCCTGCGCCAGGACGTGCACGCGGTCGGGCACGATGTAGTCGAGAAGGCGCTGGTAGTGGGTGATGACCAGCATGGCCCGGTCTTCCGTGCGCAGGGCGTTGACGCCGTCGGCCACCGTCTTCAGGGCGTCGATGTCCAGCCCCGAGTCCGTCTCGTCCAGGATGGCGAGACCGGGCTCCAGGAGCGCCATCTGAAGGGTCTCCAGACGCTTTTTCTCGCCGCCGGAGAAGCCGGCGTTCACCGGGCGCTTGAGCATGGCGTCGTCGATGCCCAGCGCCCGGCCCTTCTCGCGCGCCAGCTTGACGAAGCCCATGGCGTCCACCTCCTCCTCGCCGCGGTGGCGGCGCACGGCGTTGACGGCGTGCTTGAGGAAGGTGGTGGTGGCCACGCCGGGGATCTCCACGGGATACTGGAACGCCAGGAAGAGGCCCTCGCGGGCGCGCTCCTCGGGCGCCATGCCCAGGAGGTCGTGCTCCTTGAAGGTGACGCCGCCGCCCGTGACGTCGTAGCCGTCGCGCCCCGCCAGGACGTTGGCGAGGGTGCTCTTGCCCGAGCCGTTGGGGCCCATGATGGCGTGCACCTCGCCCGCCTTCAGGTCCAGGTCGATGCCGTTGAGGATTTCGGTGCCGTCCACGGCGACGTGGAGGTCATGAATTTTTAACATCGGGTACCTCTTCCGATTCTTTGTCCTACCCACCCCCATCCCCTGAGCCTCGTCCGGCCCGGCCTTACCACCCGGAAGGGCACCTGACGGCGCCCTTCCGATGATCAGCCCACGCTGCCTTCCAGGCTGATGCCCAGAAGTTTCTGCGCCTCGACGGCGAATTCCATGGGCAGCTTCTGGAGCACGTCCTTGCAGAAGCCGTTGACCACGAGGGACACCGCCTCCTCCGGGTCGATGCCGCGCTGCCGGCAATAGAAAAGCTGGTCCTCGTCGATCTTCGACGTGGTGGCCTCGTGCTCCAACTGGGCATCGGGGTTGCGGCTTTCCACGTAGGGCACGGTGTGGGCGCCGCACCGGCCGCCGATGAGCAGGCTGTCACACTGGGTGAAGTTGCGCGCCCCCTCGCCCCTGGGCAGCACCTTCACCAGCCCGCGATAGGTCTGGTTCGACTGCCCGGCCGAGATGCCCTTGGAGATGATGGTGCTCCGGGTGTTGCGGCCGATGTGGATCATCTTGGTGCCCGTGTCGGCCTGCTGGTGATTGTTGGTGATGGCGACGGAATAGAACTCGCCCACGGAATTGTCGCCCTGGAGCACACAGGAGGGGTACTTCCACGTCACGGCCGAGCCCGTCTCCACCTGGGTCCAGGAGATCTTGCTGTTCTTCCCGCGACAGGCGCCGCGCTTGGTGACGAAGTTGTAGATGCCGCCCCTGCCCTCGGCGTCGCCGGGATACCAGTTCTGCACCGTGGAGTACTTGATTTCCGCGTCGTCCAGGGCCACCAGTTCCACCACGGCGGCGTGAAGCTGGTTCTCGTCGCGCTGGGGCGCCGTGCAGCCCTCCAGATAGCTCACGTAGCTGCCCTTGTCGGCGACGATGAGGGTGCGCTCGAACTGCCCCGTCTCCGAGGCGTTGATGCGGAAATAGGTGGAAAGCTCCATGGGGCACTTGACCCCCGGCGGGATGTAGACGAAGGAGCCGTCGGTGAAGACCGCCGAGTTGAGCGCGGCGAAGAAGTTGTCCGTCTTGGGCACCACGGAGCCCAGATAGCGCCGCACCAGGTCCGGGTGGTTCTGCACCGCCTCGGACATGGAGCAGAAGATGATCCCCTGTTCCTCAAGCTGCTCGCGGAAGGTGGTGGCCACGGAGACGGAATCGAACACGGCATCCACGGCGACGCCCGCCAGCCACTCCTGCTCCTGGAGCGGAATGCCCAGCTTTTCATAGGTGCGCAGCAGCTCCGGGTCCACCTCGTCCAGGCTTTCCGGCTTCGCCTGCTGCTTGGGCGCCGCGTAGTAGTGCAGATTCTGGTACTCGATCTTCTCGAAGGTGAGCTTGGGCCAGTGCCGGGGCTCTTCCATGCCCTGCCAGCCGCGATAGGCGTTCAGGCGCCATTCCAGGAGCCACTCGGGCTCGCCCTTCTTCTCCGAGATCAGGCGGATGATGTCCTCGTTCAGCCCGCGCGGCGCCAGCTCCTGTTCCACGTCCGTGACGAAGCCGTACTTGTATTGCTCGCCGGCGAGGCCCTCCACCTGTCCGCTCACGTCGCTCATGGGGTCGTCTCCTCCACCGCGAAGCCGGCGCGGCCGGCCATGTCCGCCAGCGTCATGCCATCCAGGGCGGCGTGCAGGCTGGCATTGATGTTGGCCAACCCGCCCTGCACCACGCAGGCATCGGCCCGGTCACAGCCCGCCGTGTCCCGGGCGAGGCAGTCCGTCAGGGCGACGGCGCCCTCCACGGCGCGCACCACGTCGCCCACGCTCACCGCCTCGGGCGCGCGCTCCAGGCTGTAGCCGCCGCCCGGGCCGCGCCGGGAATCGACGAGCCCGGCATGGGCAAGCTGCTT
>CAJXLG010000148.1 GCA_913055885.1 uncultured Rhodospirillales bacterium | reverse complement strand
GGCTGTCAGCCCCCGTCATCCCGGACGCTTTTGCGGCGGCGTGGAGCCGGCGCAAAAGCGATCCGGGATCTTTGTCCGCTCGTACGGTGTTCTGACGGCGCAGTGCGCACAGGATTGATCCTCGATCAGGGTCGAGGACAGGCGATTCCGGATCATGCAAGCGATGCCGTTTGTTCCGAAACGAGCAGGTGAAACGGGTATACGGTGCCGCCGAAGGCGTTCCGGGCAAGTCACCTTCAAGGGCCGTTGGTATTACGCCCCTCCCTTGGGGCACGGCCATTGGCGGGCATGGCGCCCTGGACTCTGCCATGCTACGTTTATCGTGAAACCACTAGGGTGAGACCCCGGACCACGGAGTAAGGGTGATGCGGGTTGACCGGGAATTCCATAATCCGAGGGTCGTCGAGGCCCTGGAACAAGCGGAGACGGAAAAAGAAAGCGTGCGTCCGGCCAGCGCGTTCTTCGATGAAGTGAGGGAAGACCTCCCATCTAGTTGATATTCCTGCCCACACGTGGGCGCGCTTGATGGGCCGATGCCATGGGGGGGTGCCGTTACCTTTGTTTTCCTGGCGCCGCCGGAAGGGGAGAAAGGGTCAAAAGGGCGCTCGTGGATTACTCCGGATCGGGAGTGGGCCACGATGGCCCTGAGAAAGGGCTGACCAACCACAAAGGCCATGGCGTTTGAGCCGCGCGACTATTCGTTCCCCGTCATCTGGGAACGCCTGTTCTCGCCCCCGATCGACGATCATCCACCCGCACGGTGTTTCGGACAGCAGCCCGCGTACCGCCATTGGACAGGTCCCGGATCGCTTTTGCGGCGGCCGCGGGCCGCCCCAAAAGCGTCCGGGACGACGCTGCCCCTTTTCAGATGCGGTTGCACCGGTGTAACCACATTGACCGGCCACCCCCGGCCGTGATTCCATGCAACCATGCGAACGGTCCTGGAACGTCTGCGCGGCCTGCGCGCCATCGCCGGGCCCCTGCTGGGGGCCCTGGTGGTGCTGTATTTTGCCTATCACACCGTCCACGGCGAGCGCGGCTTTTTCGCTTGGCTGTCCGTGAAGGACAAGGTGGCGGAAAAGCGCGTGGCGCTGGCCAAGGCGCGCGCCGTGGAAGCCTTCTGGGGCCGGCGTGTGCGGCAGCTCGAGAAGGGCGGCCTGCGCACGGACATGCTCGACGAACAGGCGCGGCGCATGCTCAATCTGGCCCGGCCCGACGAGCTGGTGATTCTCACCGGCCGGTCAGGGGACGCCGCCACCGCCGGCGCCGATCGGTAGCCCGGACCCCGTTTCCGCAACATCCCTATCGCCGCGCGGCGGGCACGCGCAACGATGCGTCCGCCGCGCCGCCGTAATGGCGGCCGTGCATCGCAAAATGCGTGATTCCGGGCACTTGTGGGCTTGCAAAGCCGTGCCGGGCGGGTAAGGTGGCCGGGCAGGAGAGAGCCGCCACCCAGGGGGAGGTCATGGCCACACGCGGCAACAAGAGCCAGTCCGGCAAGGGCAAGCAGCAGCCGCCCAAGCCGCCCGAACCGAGTGCCGACGAGCTCCAGCGGTATTACCGCGACATGCTGCTCATCCGCCGGTTCGAGGAACGGGCCGGCCAGCTTTACGGCATGGGTCTCATCGGCGGCTTCTGCCACCTCTACATCGGCCAGGAGGCCGTGGTGACGGGCGTGCAGAGCCTGCTCACGGAGACGGATTCCGTCATCACCGCCTACCGCGACCACGGCCACATGCTGGCCTGCGGCATGGACCCCAAGGGGGTCATGGCCGAGCTTACCGGCCGGCGCGGCGGCTATTCCAAGGGCAAGGGCGGCTCCATGCACATGTTCAGCGTGGAAGAACGCTTCTACGGCGGCCACGGCATCGTGGGCGCGCCCGCGCCCATCGGCGCCGGCCTCGCCTTCGCCCACCGCTATCGCGACGACGGCGGCCTGTGCACGTGCTACATCGGCGACGGCGCCGTGAACCAGGGCCAGTTCTACGAATCCCTGAACATGGCCGCGCTGTGGAACCTGCCCGTGGTCTACATCATCGAGAACAACAAGTACGGCATGGGGACGTCGGTGGAGCGGGCCTCCGCGACTACCGAGCTGCACCAGCGCGGCCGTGCCTTCGAGGTGCCCGGGCGGGCGGTGGACGGCATGAACGTCCTGTCCGTGCGCGAGGCCGGTTACGAGGCCGTGCAGCACGCCCGCAACGGCAACGGCCCCTTCATCCTGGAGATGAAGACCTATCGCTATCGCGGCCACTCCATGTCCGATCCGGCGAAATACCGGAGCAAGGAGGAAGTCCAGAAGATGCGCGAGGAGCACGATCCCATCAATCAGCTCCGCCAGCGCCTCCTGGACGACGGCGTCGTGACGGAGGACGCCCTCAAGGAGGTGGACCGCGAGGTGAAGAACGTGGTCACCGAGGCGGCCGATTTCGCCCAGTCCAGCCCCGAGCCGGACCCGGCGGAGCTGTACACCGACGTCCTGGCCGAAGCCTGACACCAGGGGACGCACCATGCCGATCGATGTCCTGATGCCGGCCCTTTCCCCCACCATGACCGAGGGGAAAGTGGCCCGCTGGCAAAAGCAGGAAGGGGATACCGTGGCCCCCGGCGACGTCATCGCCGAGGTGGAAACGGACAAGGCCACCATGGAAGTGGAAGCGGTGGACGAGGGGACCCTGGGCCAAATCCTGGTCCCCGCCGGCAGCGAGAACATCCCCGTCAACCAGCCCATCGCCCGCATCCTGGAGGAGGGCGAAAGCCCCGACGCCCTGGAGCAGGCGCCCGCCGCGCCGGAGCAGGGCGGGGACGGGCCCGCCCCGGCCGCGCAGGAAGCCCCGACGGAAGGGGCGCCCGCGCAGCCGCAGCCCGCGCCGCAGCAGCCGGCGGCACCGGCGGCCCCGCAGGCGGCGACTCCCGCCGCGGGTGATCCCCCCATGGGCGAAACGCGGGTCATCGCCATGCGGGAGGCCCTGCGCGACGCCCTGGCGGAAGAGATGCGCCGCGACGACCGGGTCTTCGCCATCGGCGAAGAGATCGGCCAGTACGAGGGCGCCTACAAGGTGACCCAGGGCCTTTTGGCCGAGTTCGGCGAGCGCCGCGTGGTGGACACGCCCATCACCGAGCACGCCTTCACCGGCCTCGCCGTGGGCGCCGCCTTCGGCGGGCTCATGCCGGTCCTGGAGTTCATGACCTTCAACTTCGCCATGCAGGCCATCGACCACATCGTGAACTCGGCGGCCAAGACCCGCTACATGTCCGGCGGCCAGATGGCCTCGCCCATCGTCTTTCGCGGCCCCAACGGCCCGCCGCCGCGTGTCGCCGCGCAGCACTCCCAGTGCTACGCCAGCTGGTACATGCACGTCCCGGGCCTGAAGGTGGTCTCGCCCTATTCGCCGGGCGATGCCAAGGGGCTGCTCAAGGCGGCCATCCGCGACCCCAACCCGGTGGTGTTCCTGGAGCACGAGCTGCTGTACGGCAACACGGGGCCGGTGGCGGAAGATCCCGGGTACGTCCTGCCGCTGGACCGCGCCAGGGTGGAGCGGGCCGGCGACGGCGTCACCCTCGTCGCCTATTCGCGCGCCGTGCAGACCGCCCTCGACGCCGCGGAGCAGCTTGCCCACGAGGGCATCGAGGCGGAGGTCATCAATCTGCGCAGCCTGCGCCCCCTCGACGCGGGCGCCATCACGGCCTCGGTCCAGAAGACGAACCGCGTGGTGAGCGTCGAGGAAGGCTGGCCCGTGGCCGGCGTCGGGGCGGAGATCGCCGCCGTGGTGAACGAACGGGCCTTCGACTGGCTGGACGCGCCCCCGGCGCGCGTGGCCCCGGCCGACGTGCCGCAACCCTACGCCGCCAACCTGGAGCAGCTGGCCGTCCCGTCGGCGGAGGATGTCGCCGACGCCGCCCGTCAGGTCTGCTACCGCGCGTGACCCCATCCCCGCGAAGGAAGGGAAAGCCATGCCTGTGAAGGTGCTCATGCCGGCGCTTTCGCCCACCATGACGGAGGGCAAGCTGGCCCGCTGGCTCAAGAACGAGGGCGATACGGTGGGGGCCGGCGACGTCCTGGCCGAGGTGGAGACCGACAAGGCCACCATGGAACTGGAGGCGGTGGACGAGGGGACCCTGGGCCGCATCCTGGTCTCCGGCGGCAGCGAGGGCGTGCCGGTGAACACGCCCGTCGCCCTCATCCTGGAGGAGGACGAGGACGCCTCGGCCCTGGACAGCGTGGACGTATCGGCCCCGGGCGCCGGCGAAAGCACCGGCGCGGACCAGGCGCAGGGTCCCGCCGGCGGGGAGAAACCCGCCGGGAAGCCGGTCGAACAGCCGGCCCCGCAACAGTCGGCCGCCCAACCGCAACAGCAGGCCGCGCCGGCGTCCCCCGAACAGGTGACGGCGGCTCCGCCGCCGCCCCGGGTGCAGGGCGAACGGGTCTTCGCCAGCCCGCTGGCGCGCCGCCTGGCGAAGGAGCGCGGCATCGACCTGTCGGGGCTGCAAGGCTCCGGCCCGCACGGCCGCATCGTGCGCGCCGACGTGGAGGCGGCGCCCGCCGCCGCGACGCAACAGGCGGCCGAGGCCCGGCCGGCGGCGCCCGCCCAGGCGGCCCAGCCCGCCTCCGCCGCCGGCGAGGAGGGGCTGCCCGCCTATGCCGAGGTGGAAAACTCCACCATGCGCAAGATCATCGCCCAGCGGCTTCAGGAATCCAAGCAGACCATCCCGCACTTCTATCTCACCATCGACTGCGAGATCGACCGCCTGCTGGAGCTGCGCAAGGAACTCAACGCGCGCCGGGGCGATGCCGGCAAGCTCTCCGTCAACGACTTCATCGTGCGCGCCGTGGCCCTCGGCCTGCGCCGGGAGCCGGGCGCCAACGCCATGTGGACGGAGAACGCCATCCGCCGCTTCGAGACGGTGGACGTCGCCGTGGCCGTGGCGGTGGAGGCGGGGCTCGTCACCCCCGTGGTGCGCAAGGCCGACGAGAAGAGCCTCGCCACGCTGTCGGACGAGATCGCCGACCTCGCCGAGCGGGCGCGCAACAACAAGCTCATGCCCGAGGACTACCAGGGCGGTGGTTTCACCATCTCCAACCTGGGGATGTACGGCATCAAGGAATTCTCCGCCATCATCAATCCGCCGCAATCCTGCATCCTGGCGGTGGGCAAGGGCGAGCAGCGCCCCGTGGTAAAGAACGGCGAGATCACCATCGCCACCATGATGACCTGCAGCCTGTCGGTGGACCACCGCTCCGTGGACGGCGTGGTGGGGGCCCGCTTCCTCGACGCCTTCAAGGGCTACATCGAGGACCCCCTCGCCATGGTGCTTTAAGATCAGGGAACCAGCTATGGCCCAGACCCGATACGACGTCGTTGTCATCGGCGGCGGCCCCGGCGGCTACGTGGCCGCCATCCGCGCCGCCCAGCTCGGCCTGAAAACCGCCCTCGTCGAGCGCGAGCACCTGGGCGGCATCTGCCTCAACTGGGGCTGCATCCCCACCAAGGCCCTTCTGCGCTCGGCGGAGGTCTACCGCAACATGCGCCATGCGGCGGACTTCGGTCTCACGGCCCAGGGCGTGGGCGTGGACCTGCCCGCCGTGGTCAAGCGCTCGCGCCAGGTGGCGAACCAGCTTGCCGCCGGCGTGAAACACCTTCTCGGCAAGAACGGTGTGACCGTGGTGGAGGGGCACGGCCGCGTCGCGGGCGAGGGCAGCGTCAGCGTCACGGATGCCGACGGACGGGAGGCCCAGCGCCTGCAGGCGGCCAACATCGTCCTGGCCACCGGCGCGCGGCCCCGCGTCCTGCCCGGCCTGGAGCCCGATGGCGCCGTGGTGTGGACCTACAAGGAGGCCATGACGCCGGAGCGGCAGCCGGGATCGGTGCTGGTGGTGGGGTCGGGCGCCATCGGCATGGAGTTCGCCGGATTCTACAACGCCATCGGCACCGACGTGACGGTGGTGGAGGTGATGGACCGGGTGCTGCCCGCCGAGGACCAGGAAATTTCCGACTTCGCCGCGAAGGCCTTCCAGGGTGACGGCATGACCCTGCACACGGGGGCCACGGTGCAGGCGCTGGAGCGCCGGGCCGACGGCGCCACGGCCACGGTGGAGAAGGGCGGCGAGACCTTCTCCGTGGACGCCGAGCGCGTGGTGCTGGCCGTGGGCATCACGGCCAATACGGAGGACATCGGCCTGGAGACCACGGGCGTCCGGCTCGATCGCGGCCACGTGGTCACACACGCCTGCAGCGCCACCGATGCACCGGGAGTCTACGCCATCGGCGACATGGCCGGCCCGCCGTGGCTGGCCCACAAGGCGAGCCACGAGGGCATTGCCTGCGTCGAGCACATTGCCGGCAAACAGGACGTGCATGCCCTCGACCCGGCGCGGGTGCCCGCCTGCACCTACACCCATCCGCAGATCGCCAGCGTCGGGCTCACCGAGGCGGCGGCGCGGGAACAGGGGCATGACGTGCGCGTCGGGCGCTTCCCGCTTCAGGGCAACGGCAAGGCCGTGGCCCTGGGCGATACCAACGGCCTGGCGAAGACGGTGTTCGACGCCGCCACCGGCGAGCTCCTGGGCGCCCACCTCGTC
>CAJXLG010000147.1 GCA_913055885.1 uncultured Rhodospirillales bacterium | reverse complement strand
CCGGGTCCAGCATGACGTAACGCGCCTGAAGGCCGTCCCGGTAGGTGTCGAAATCCGTGACCCGGAAGGGGGCGGGGGCGTGGAAGGGATGGCCCGCCGTGTGGTCGCCGGCTTCCACGGGGTCGTAGCGCGTGGGCACCACGGCGCCGTTGAACACCGCCACCAGCCGGTGAATGGGCCGCACCCAGCGGCGGCGGTGGGTGCCCCAGCGCATGCTCTTGGGCCAGGGGATGCCGTCCAGGATGGCGGGCACGGCATCGGCCAGGACGTCGATGGTGTTGCGGCCGGGCTTGTGGATGGTGGCGAAAAAGAACGTGCCCTTTTCCGTCTCGCGCGTTTCCAGGTCCTCGCGCGCCAGCCCGGTGCCGCGCAGGAAGCCGTCCACCGCCTTTTCCGGGGCGTCGGCCCGGGGGCCACGCCGTTCCTCCGTGACGTCGGGGGTGGCGGCGGGCAGGCCGTCCACCACCAGGGCCAGGCGGCGCGGCGTGACGTAGGCCTTGAGGGCGGCCCAGTCCAGGCCGTCCGCCGTCAACCGTTCGCGCGCCTGCTTCTCCAGGTCGGCGGCGGCGCGCGGCTGCATGCGGGCGGGGATCTCCTCGGACAGGACTTCCAGCAGGAACTGCGGCATGACGGCCTCAGGCGGTGGCGGTCTCGGGGTGGCGGGTCTTCAGCCAGGCCTCGGCGCACTGGCGGGCCAGGTTGCGCACCCGGCCGATGTAGGCGGCGCGCTCGGTGACGCCGATGACGCCCCGGGCGTCCAGCAGGTTGAAGGTATGGCTGGCCTTGATGCACTGGTCATAGGCGGGCAGGGCCAGGTCCGCCTCCACCAGGGCGGCGCACTCGCGCTCGGCGTCCTGGAAGTGGCGGAAGAGCTTTTCCGTGTCGGCGTGGTCGAAGTTGTAGTGGGAGTACTCGCGCTCGGCCGCCTGGAAGACGTCGCGGTAGGTGATCCTTCCGTCGCCGGCGACGCCGTTGAAGTCCAGGTCGAAGACGTTTTCCACGCCCTGGATGTACATGGCGAGGCGTTCCAGGCCGTAGGTCAGCTCCACGGACACGGGGTCGCACTCGAAGCCGCCCACCTGCTGGAAATAGGTGAACTGCGTCACCTCCATGCCGTCGCACCAGACCTCCCAGCCCAGGCCCCAGGCGCCCAGGGTGGGGCTCTCCCAGTCGTCCTCGACGAAGCGGATGTCGTGGTACTCGGGATTGATTCCCAGCGCCTCCAGGCTCTTCAGGTAGAGCGCCTGACAGTCCTGCGGCGACGGCTTCAGGAGCACCTGGAACTGGTAATAGTGCTGCAGCCGGTTGGGGTTCTCGCCGTAGCGGCCGTCGGTGGGCCGGCGGCTGGGCTGGACATAGGCGGCGCGCCAGGGCTCCGGCCCCAGGGCGCGCAGGGTGGTGGCGGGATGGAAGGTGCCCGCGCCCACCTCCATGTCGTAGGGCTGGAGGATGACGCAGCCCTGGTCGGCCCAGAACTGCTGGAGCGTCAGGATGAGGGACTGAAAGCTGGGCACGCTGGCCGCCATGGCGCCGCTGTCCTCCCCGGAAAAACTGGCAACAACCGCGGGGGAGGCTAGACCCGCCCCGGGGTCCGGTCAAGGCGCGCGCCGACCGGCAACGGCCGGCGGCGGCCGCGTCCGGCCGCCGCCGGGGCCCGTCGCTATTCCGCCGCCTTCCAGGCGTTGGCCGAGAAGGATTCGTCCAGCGGCGTCTCCACCATGTGGTTGACGTAGTTGGAGAGCACCTTCTGGGCCACGCCCAGGACCACCGCCTGGGCATGGCGGGGGCCGTAGCCGGCGTTCTTGAAGGCGTCCAGGTCGCTTTCGCTGACGTTGCCGTGCTTCTGCACCACGGCCTCGGTGAAGCGCCGCAGCGCCTCCAGCCGGCCGTCGGGCAGCACCGCGCCCGTGCGCAGCGACTCCACAAGGCCCTGGTCCACGCCGCCCGCCTGCGCGCCGGTGGAATGGGCGGCCATGCAATAGCCGCAGCCGTTGAGCCGCGACGCCGTCATGTGCACCACCAGGCGCTGGTCGTCGTCCAGGGCCGTCTGGCCGAACAGGTCGTCGAGGGCCGAATAGGCCTCCAGCATCGCCGGCTCCTCGGCGAAGGCGCCCAGGATGTTGGGAATGAAGCCCAGGTTCTCGCTCACCTGCTTCAGGGTCTCGTCGGCCGGGCTGGGGGCCGTGTCCGGGGTGTGGATGGGGAACTCCATGCTCATGGCGCTTTCTCCCGCTGAGGTTTCCGTCACGATGGCGGCACCATGGACCGGCTGTGCGCCGGGGTCAAAATTCGTTCACAGGGGCCGCCCTTGCGAAGGGCCCGTCGGACACCTAACATTAGTCAAGGCTAACATAAGCGCCATGCCGTCCCGCCGACCCCGAGGATCAGGGAGGTCCGGAACCATGCAGAACGCCTCGCCGCGCCCCTTCTGGCCGCCGCTCGTCGCCGGCGTCGCCCTGGGGCTCGTGCTGCTCGTCACCTTCGTCATCACCGGCCACGGCCTGGGGGCCAGCGGCTTCTTCGCGCGGCTCTCCGCCGCCGTTTCCGGCTGGGCGGCGCCCGGCTGGGCGGAGGCCAACGCCTACTTCGGCCCCTACCTGCGGACCAATCCGCTGGCCGCCTGGATCACCTGGGAGGTGGTGGGCATGGCCGTGGGCGCGCTGGCCGCCAGCCTGAGCGCCGGCCGCTTCCGCGCCGGCGTCGAGGGCGGCCCGGGCACGGGCACCGGCGCCCGCCTGCTGTACGCCCTGCTGGGGGGCGTGCTCACGGGCTTCGGCGCCCGCCTGGCGCGCGGCTGCACCAGCGGCCTGGGCCTGTCCGGCGGCGCCACCCTGGCGACGGCCGGTTTCGTCTTCCTCATCGGCTTCTTCGTGGCCGGTTTCGTGGTCAGCTATCTGGTTCGGAGGGTGTGGCAATGAGCCTGCCGGTTTATGACAGCGGCGCGGCCGCCGGCCTCCTGTCCGGCCTGCTTTTCGGCTATGTGCTGGAAAGCGCCGGTTTCGGCAGCCCGCGCAAGCTTACCGCCCAGTTCCGGCTTCAGGACTGGTCGGTGTTCAAGGTGATGTTCACCGCCGTCATCGTGGCCGCCGCGGGCCTGTGGCTCCTGGACGTAATCGGCGCCGTGGGCGGCGGCGAGGTCTACGTGCCGACGACCTTCTTCTGGGCCATGGGGCTCGGCGGCATCCTCATCGGCGCCGGCTTCGCCCTGGGCGGCTACTGTCCCGGGACCTCCACCGTGGGCTTCTTCTCCGGGCGTTTCGACGGCCTGGTGTTCATGGTGGGGATGCTGGTGGGCTCGGCGCTCTTCGCCGCGCTCTACGGGCCGCTGGAAGGCCTCTATACGGCGGCCAGGGGGCCGCAGGCCCAGACCCTGGGCGCCCTGTTCGGTGTCCCTGCCTGGGTCGTGCTGGTCGTCCTGATCGTCATTGCCATCGGCGGCTTCCGCCTCGGGACGCATCTTGAGCGCCGCTTCGGGGGTCCCGTGACGGCCGACGACGTGGCCGGCGGCTCGGAATGAGCCGTCGGCAGCCCGGTTTATTCAAGGAAATGGGGGTGTTCATGAGCACCAAGCGTACCGCCACCCTGCTTACCGCCCTGCCCATGGCCGCCGTGGCCTTCGGCACGGGCTTCGCCGACCAGGCCCCGACGCCGCGCGCCGTGCCCGCGGCCCAGGCCCAGACCAACCCGTGCGCCCCGGCCAACCCGTGCGCCCCGGCGGCCAATCCGTGTGCCCCGGCGAACCCGTGCGCGCCGGCCGCCGCCGGTGACAAGGGCGATGCCGCGAAGGCCCACGGCAAGGCGGCGATGCAGGGCGGCCGCGGCGGCATGTATCCGCAGGCCGTGCACGGGCCGGCGGCCAACCCGTATGACGTGCCGGCGGACTACGGCCAGGCGCCGTATGGCGACGCCATGCCGGACATCGTGGAGAACTACCTGCGCGCCGCCCCCTACGTGGGCACCGGCGGCAGCATCGACATGAAGAAGGAAGCCTTCGAGAAGCTCAAGGCAATGGGCTTCAAGACGGTGGTGAGCCTGGTGACCTTCGAGGCCGAGGCCCAGGAGGTGAAGGACATGGGCGAGGCCGCCGGCCTGAACGTCATCAACATCCCCGTCAGCACCAGGGCGCCCACCCCCGGGCAGGTGGGCCGGTTCGCCGAGGTGGTGAACGATCCGGACAACTACCCCGTCCTGGCGCACTGCCATTCGGCCAACCGCGTGGGCGCCATGTGGGCCCTCTATCGCGCCATGAACGGCGTGCCGCCGCGGCTGGCCGTGCAGGAGGGCCGCACCGTGGGCCTCAAGCCGAGCCGCGAGCCCGCCGTGCGCGAGCAGCTCGGCCTGCCGCCCATGGGTGAGGAGTAGACCACGCCCCGGGCGCGCCGGCCGAGGCCGGCGCGCCCGCCGGCCGTTCGCAGGGAGGCCGCATGGCCCGCGCCGTTAACGAGGCCGCCGACGCGGCGGGCGTTGACCTTGCCGCCGAATCGGCGGAAAGATTGTGGGCCATGTACGAGGCCGCCCACGAGGTGGCCGAGTGCCAGCGCGTCCTGGCGAAGACGGGTGACAGCCCCCTCACGGAAGTGCTGCGCGGCTGCGACGCCGTCTACGAGTGGGCGCATTATCCCGAGGGCGACATCTACGACCCGGAATACCGCGGCCAGGCCTATTATCACGCCCATGCCGCGGACGACCGGGCGCCCGACGAGCACGGCCATTTCCACACCTTCGTCCGGCCCGCCGGCCTGGGGCTGGACGTGGCGCCGGCCGCCGGCCAGGACGGCGTGCCCGACGATCCGGAAGCCCTGGTGAGCCACCTTGTGGGCATCTCCGTGGACGCCCACGGGCGGGCCTTCCGGCTCTTCACCACCAACCGCTGGGTCACGGCCGAGGTGTGGTATCCGGCGGAGGCCGTCATCCGCCTGCTGGACGCCTTCGCCCTCGATCTGGCGCGGCCGTCGTGGCCGCTGAACCGCTGGCTGACGGCCGTGCCGCGGCTGTTCCGGCCGCAGGTGGAGGCCCTCCTGCGTACGCGCGACCGGGTCGTCGCCGACCACGCCGCCGCCCACCCGGAGCGCAACGTTCTCGAGGATCGCACGCTGCAAGTGACCTCGGAAGTTACCATCGACATCTATGCGCACATCGCCGCGCTGGAGCGTCACCTCTACCCGGACGCCGCCGGCTGAAGCCCTGGACGGGCGGGGACTGGCCCCTTAGAGTCCCGCACCGTTGTGCCGGTCCACCAGGGGACAAAGCCCATCGCGGGACGAACAAGGAGGCGGCCCCATGCCACGCGCCATGCGCCCGCGCCACATCCTGTGCCTGCTGATCCCGGCCCTTGGCCTGGTGCCCGCCCTGACGGCGGCCACGGCCGCGCGCGCCGCCGACAGCGCCGTCATCCTGATGTATCACCGCTTCGGGCAGGACAAGTACCCCTCCACCAACATCCGGATGGGCCAGTTCAAAAAGCACCTTGCGGTCCTGAAGAAGCCCAAATACACGGTGCTTCCGGTGCCGCGCATCCTGGAGCGGTTGAAGAGCGGGCAGGGCGTTCCCGAGAACACGGTGGGCCTGACCATTGATGACGCCTATGCCTCCGTGTTCAAGAACGGCTGGCCGGCATTCAAGGAAGCGGGGCTGCCCTTCACCCTGTTCGTCTCCACCGATCCGGTGGATGAAGGGCACGGCGACTACATGTCGTGGGAACAGCTCAAGACCCTGGCGGACTCGGAGCTCGTCACCATCGGCAACCACACCGCCGACCACGCCCACATGCCGGACGAATCGCGGGAGGCCAACGCCGAGGCCGTATCCAGGGCGACGCGCCGGCTCAAGGAAAAGCTGGGCGAGACGCCCGAGTATTTCGCCTATCCCTACGGCGAGGCCGACCGCAAGGCCATGGCGGTGGTGCGCGACAAGGGATTCAAGGCCGCCTTCGGCCAGCATTCCGCGGCCCTGTGGTCGGGCAGCAACATGTACTACCTGCCGCGCTTCGCCCTCAACGAGAACTACGGCGCCATCGACCGCTTCCGGACGGTGGTGGACACCGTGTCCATCCATCCGGCCCAGGTGACCCCGGGCATGCCGACCGTGGACGAGAATCCGCCGTCCTTCGGCTTCACGGTGAAGCGTGACGGCCTGGACCTCGCCAACCTGACGTGCTTCGCCTCGCACGAGGGCCGGGTGAACCGTCAGGTTCTCGGGGGCGGCCGCGTGGAAGTGCGCCTGACCCGCCCCTTCCCGCCCGGGCGCGGACGCATCAACTGCACCAAGCCGGCGGGGGACGGCCGTTTCTACTGGTTCGGCTACCAGTTCCACGTGCCCGGGGACGCCGGCTGAGGCCGCCGGGGGCGGCCGGGCCGCGCGTCATGGACACGATCGTCATTGGGAGAAGGCGGCGTTGTTTCTGTCTTGGCTCATGGGGGCGCCTTGATCGTGGGACATACAAAGGAGGCGGGAATGAAGCTGACGCTACAGAACGGCCGTGACGGGAACGCCCGGGCCCTCAAGGCCGCCGGCATGGCGGTCGGCTGGGGCGTGCAGTTCCAACAGCCGCTGTTCCTGGTGGCGCTGACCCTGATCCTGACCCTGTTCGCCTGCAACCTGTTCGGGGTGTTCGAGATCCAGCTGCCCGGCCGGATGA
>CAJXLG010000146.1 GCA_913055885.1 uncultured Rhodospirillales bacterium | reverse complement strand
GGGGGGGGGGGGGCGCGCCGGTGCCCGACGGCCCGCCGCACCGGCCCGCGTTCCGACACCGGCGGGCCACCGTTCCCACAACAAGCAACCAAACAGGGGAGAGGAGGACACGCCGTCATGGAGGCCAACGAGGAACTGCAGGAAACGCCCGATCCCGAGACCCAGGCGCCCGCCGTGCTGCTGGTGGGCGGCGGCAAGATGGGGGCCGCCCTCATCTCCGGCTGGCGCAAGCGCGAGCTTCCCGGCAACAACATCACCGTCGTCGAGCCCGACCAGGTGCAGCGCGAGGACCTGAGCGGCCACCATGACGTGACCGCCGTGGACGATCCGGAAGAGCTGCCCGGCGACTATGTCCCCGGCGTGGTGGTCCTGGCCGTCAAGCCGCAGCTCCTGGACGAGGTGCTGCCGGAGTATCAGGCCTACGTGGAAAAGGGCGCCGTGTTCCTGTCCATCGCCGCCGGGCGCACCACCACGGAACTGCGTGACAAGCTGGGCGGCAACGCCGCCGTGGTGCGCGCCATGCCCAACACCCCCGCCTCCATCGGCGAGGGCATGTCCGTGCTGTGCGCCGGTCCCGACGTCCAGCCCGGCCAGCGCGCCCTGTGCGAGGCCCTGATGAGTTCCGTGGGCGGCACGGAGTGGATCGAGGACGAGGACATGATGCACGCCGTCACCGCGCTTGCCGGGGGCGGCCCCGCGTACGTCTTCCTGCTCATCGAGGTGATGGAGCAGGTGGGCACGGAAATGGGCCTGCCCGTGCACGTGGCGCGGCGCCTGGCGCGCGAGACCGTGGCCGGCGCCGGCAGTCTCGCCCGGCGCGACCCGTCGGAGCCCGCCGCGCTGCGCCAGGGCGTCGCCAGCCCCGGCGGCACCACGGCCGAGGCCCTGGACGTGCTCATGACCGAGGAGGAAGGGCTCAAGCCCCTCATGCGCCGGGCCGCCGAAGCGGCCGCGGCCCGCTCGCGCGAACTGGCGGGCTGACGCACGGAGGCCGCGATGTCCGGGAGCGCCGCCGAAACCACCCTCGACCCCGTCCTCGCCGCCGCCCTGGAACAGGTGGCGGAAACAGGGTGGAACGGGCTCACCATGCACGCGGTGGCGGAGGCCGCCGGCCTGCCGCCGGCCGAGGTGTATCGCCGCTACCCCGACCGCGAGGCCCTGCTGACGGGTTTTTTCGCCACCGTGGACGCGGAAGTGCTGGCGGGCCTGGAGGCCGAGGCGGCGGCGCCCCCGGACATGCCGGCCGATACGGAAGCGCCGGCCGATGCGGAAGCCCCCGCCGAATCGGCAGGGCCGCCGGCCGCCGCGCCGGCGGACAGCGTGCGCGAGCGCCTGCTGGACATCATGATGCGGCGCTTCGACGTCCTGGAGGCCTACCGGCCCGTGGTGGCGGCCCTGGCCGAGGACCTGCCGCGCGATCCCGTCGCCGCCCTGTGCGGCGTGAGCGCGGGGCTGCGCTCCATGCGCTGGATGCTGGAGGCAGCGGACGTGGATGCCCACGGCCTGTCCGGCCTGATCCGGGCCAAGGGCCTGCTCGCCGTCTACGCCAACGCCCTGTGGGTGTGGCTGGGGGACACGTCGCCCGACCGCGGGCCCACCATGCGCGCCCTGGACACGGGTCTCAAGCGACTCGAAGGCCCCGCCCGCCTGCTCGGCCGGCTCGAATCGCGTGTCGGGGTTCCGCGGCCCCCGGCCGCCCCGGGGCCCGGAACCGCGGGCGGCGCCTGACCCCGTGAGAAATCCGGGCCAGCCCGGATTTTGCACGGAGTCGATGGCTGCGCGCCGGTGTCGTTAGGCACAGGCCAGGACCCTCGATCGGGGTCGAGGGCATGACCCCGGATCGGGGTCCGGGGCAGGCCCCTCGGATCAAGTCCGAGGGCATGAGCGCGCCGCCCGATGCTCCTCCATCGGGCAAGGGCTGTGACGCCGACTGTGCCAACGCCACCGGCGCCCGGAGGGTTGGCCTGCGCCGGCCGCTTGCAACGTCGAAGCCCCTTGACGATGTCGGTGCATCGCCTGCGGGCCTTCTCCTCGCAATCGGCACGGCGCAGCCCAACACAGCCCGTCGAGTCCGTGCAAAATCCGGGCCAGACGTATACGAACAGTCAGAACCGGGCGGCCGGTTTCGTCATAAAAATGTTATACCTCCACGCGGAAAAGGGTTGACGCAGCGCAGCATGCTCCGCATATTGGCAACAGTTGATATTGCAGCGCACAAGAGATGGCGGGGCCCCTCCCCGCCGGGCGCTCAGGAACCCGACGCAGGAGGACAAAGCCATGGCCGGCACGAACAACTTCTTTGAGAACTTCGATCCCGCGCGCATGATGGGCAGCTTCCGCATGCCCGGCATGGACGTGGACACCCTGGCCAACAGCCAGCGCAAGAACCTGGAAGCCATGACCACCGCCAACCGCACGGCGTTCGAGGGCATGCAGGCCGTGATGCGCCGGCAGATGGAAATGTTCCGCCAGGGCATGGAGGACATGACCAACATGGGCAAGACCATGAACGGCGGCAATCCGCAGGAGACCATGGCGGCCCAGGCGGAAGCCATGAAGGACGCCTATCAGCGCAGCGTCTCCAACGCCCGCGAGCTGTCCGACATGGTCACGCGCTCCGGCAACGAGGCCTTCGAGGTGCTCAACAAGCGCTTCACCGAGGCGCTGGACGAGGCGTCCCAGAGCATGAAGAAGGGCGCCGAGAGCGAGGGCAAGGGCAAGCAGCAGTAACGCTGCCCGCCCGGCATCATTTCCGGGGCGCCCCCGCGGCCGCCCCGGCACGCACACCGGCCGCCCCGGTTTTCCGGGGCGGCCGGTTGTGCTTTGCGCGGCCACCTGCTAAACACGGTCCACCGTCGCCGTCACGAGGGACCGCCGCCGCCCCATGGGGACCCGGGAAGCTTACAACGCCGCGCTGGAGGCCATGAACCGGGGCCGCTACGAGGCGGCCCTGGGCCATCTGCAACCCCTGGCGGAGGCCGACCACGTTCCCTCCCAGGCCAAGATGGGGCTGCTCCACTACCACGGCTACGGCGTGCCGCGCGACCTGGAGACGGCGCGCCGCTGGTGGCTGAAGGCGGCCGAGGAGAAGTACGGCCCGGCCTGCAACGACCTGGGCTTCCTCTACGCCCGCGGCGAGGGGGTGGCCAAGGACCTGGCCGCCGCCGCCCACTGGTTCCACCTGGCGGCCGAGGCCGGGGTGCTCTCCGCCATCTTCAACTACGCCGCCATGCTGGAACGAGGCATGGGGGCGACGGCCGACCCGCAGGAGGCGGCGCGCTGGTACCGTCGCGCCGCCGAGGACGGCCACGCCCGCGCCATGGGTCGCCTGGCCCAGCTCTACCTGGCCGGCGAGGGCGTGCCCCAGGACTACGCCCTGGCCGCCGCCTGGGCCACCCTGGCCCGCGAGGCCGGCGACCCGCAGGCCGAGAGCCTGGAGCAGCGCACCCGGGCCCGGCTCGTCGCCGACCAGCCCGGGGAAGTGGACGGCCTCATCAAGCAGTGCCGGCCGAAAGCGGCCTGACGCCCGCCGCGCCGGCATCCCGGACGGGCGGCGCGGCAACCCCCGTAACTCTGTCACCCCCTTGATTCCGCCCCTGCCTCGCGGTATTACCTTAAGGCCATACTCTGGGCAGCAGTGCTTGGGAGGTGGCCCCTCGCGATGACCTTGATTCCCGGATTTTTCCGGCGGTTCCCGCCCCTGCAGCTCACCATCCTGTCGGTTATCGTCGGCGCCGTCACGGGGCTCGGGGCCATCGCCTTCAAGATGCTGCTGGCGCTTCTGCACAACATCTTCTTCCAGGCCGAATTCTCCTTCGTCTACGACGCCAACAAGTTCATGGACGAGGCCGTCTGGGGCGCCGGGATCATCCTGGTGCCCGCCGTGGGCGGCATGCTGGTGGTGTGGCTGGTGCGCAATTTCGCCCCGGAGGCGCGCGGCCACGGCGTTCCCGAGGTGATGGACGCCATCTACTTCAACCAGGGCATCATCCGGCCCAGCGTCGCCCTCGTGAAATCCCTGGCCTCCGCCCTTTCCATCGGCAGCGGGGCGGCCGTCGGCCGCGAGGGACCCATCATCCAGATCGGCTCGGCGCTGGGCTCCAGCATCGCCCAGTTCCTCAACATGCCCTCCAGCCAGCGCATCACCCTCCTGGCCTGCGGCGCCGGCGCCGGCATCGCCGCCACCTTCAACACGCCCCTCGGCGCCGTGCTCTTCGCCCTGGAGCTGATGATGCCGGAGATCACGGCGGCCACCTTCCTGCCCGTGGTGCTGGCCACGGGCATGGCGACCTACGTGGGGCGGCTCGTCATCGGCCTGCATCCCGCCTTCATCGTGCCCATCGCCTCCCTGCCCCAGGAGGCGCCCACCAGCCTTCCCGCCATGGGCGGCGCCCTGGTGCTGGGGGCCGTGTGCGGCGTGGCGGCGTGGGCCTTCATCCGGCTGCTCGGCTACCTGGAGGACAACGTCCAGCGCCTCATCCCCAACGAATATCTGCTGCACGCCACGGGGATGCTGCTGGTGGGGCTGATCATGTACGGCCTGTTCCACTGGTACGGCCACTATTACGTGGCCGGCGTGGGCTACGGCACCATCCAGGCCATTCTCCAGGGCCTGATGACCAGCCTGCCGCTGCTGGCGGCCCTGGCCGTCGCCAAGCTCATCGCCACCAGCCTGACCCTGGGGTCCGGGGCGTCGGGCGGCATCTTCTCGCCGTCGCTGTTCATCGGCGCCACGCTGGGCGGCGCCTTCGGCAGCCTGGGCGCCGCCGTGCTGCCCGGGATGGGGATCAAGGTGGTGCCCTTCGCCATGATGGGCATGGCCGGGGTGGTGGGCGCCACCACCGGCGCCTCCCTGACGGCCATCGTCATGATTTTCGAGATGACCCGCGACTACAACATCATCGTGCCGATGATTCTGTGCGTCGCGGCGGCGGCGGGCATCCGCCGGCTCCTGTACACGGAGACCATCTACACCATCAAGCTCCTGGCACGCGGCCACCACATCCCCACGGCGCGCCACGGCAACATGTTCATGGTGCAGCCGGCGCGCACCGTCATGAGCAACGGCGTCACCTGCGTGGACGGCACGGGGTCCATCGCCGACGTCCTGGACGAGCTGGAAAGCGGGCGCGTGCCCGAGCGGGTGCTGGCCGTGGACGGCCACCGCATCATGGGCGTCCTGCCATCCGTCGCCGACATGCTGGAGGCGCGCTCCCTGGACCCGGACATGCCCGCCAACACGCTCGCCTGCCAGCGCTTCGTCCTGGCCCACCCGGACGACATCATGTTCGACGTCCTCAAGCGCATGGTGCGCCACGACGTGGACACCGCCCTCGTCGTGGGGTATCGCCACTGGGTGCCGCGTGTGGACGACGTGCACGGCCTCATCACCCGGCGCCAGATCGGCCACTCCGTTCTCGCCGGCATGGAGAACTACGCCGACTGACAGCGCCGCGCCGGGTTGTGCTGCCGGGACTCGCGCAATAGGGTAGGATGCGGGTCGACAAGACGGGGCGCGGCAACGAAAGGCGCTTATCATGGCCATCGCCATCGTCACCGGGGCTTCCGGGCTGGTGGGCGCGGAGACCGTCCGGGTCCTCGCCGACAAGGGCCTGGAGGTGGTGGGCATCGACAACAACATGCGCCGCGAGCTTTTCGGCGACGCCGCGGGCACCGGCTTCATGCGCACCCGGCTGGAGCAGGAGGTGCCCGGCTACATCCACCACGCCATCGACATCCGCGACCGCGAGGCCATCACGGGCCTCATCCGCCGCTACGGCACCATGGTGGAGGCCGTGGTGCACGCCGCCGCACAGCCCAGCCTGCACTGGTCGGCACGCGACCCCTTCGCCGATTTCACCATCAACGCCACGGGCACCCTGGTGCTGCTGGACGCGGTCCGGCGCTTCTGCCCCGAGGCGGCCTTCGCCTACCTGTCCAGCACCAAGGTCTACGGCGACCATCCCAACCGCCTGCCCCTGGCGGAGGAGGACAGCCGCTTCGAGTTGCCCCTGGACCACCCGTGGGGCGAATACGGCATCGACGAGACCATGCCCGTGGACCACGCCAGCCACAACCTGTTCGGCACGTCCAAGCTGTCGGCCGACCTGCTGGTCCAGGAATACGGCCGCCACTTCGGCATGCCCACGGGCTGCTTCCGGGCGGGCGCCGTCACCGGGGGCGGCCACGCCGGCGCCGAGATGCACGGCTTCCTGGCCTGGATGGTGCGCTGCGCCGTGGAGGGCCGGCAGTTCACCCTCTTCGGCCACAGCGGCAAGCAGGTGCGCGACGTGCTCCACGCCAACGACCTGGCCAACGCCCTGGGCGCCTTCATCGAGGCCCCCGAGCCCGGCGCCGTCTACAACATCGGCGGCGGCCGCGAGGTGAACATCTCCCTCCTGGAGGCCGTCCGGGCCGTGGAAGACATGACGGGCGAGATCGTCCACACCCGCATCAGCGAGACCCCGCGTCCCGCCGACCAGATGTGGTGGATCAGCGACACCCGCAGCTTCCTGGAAGCCTATCCGCACTGGGTGCCGGCCTTCGACATGGAGAGCATCATCGCCGACGTGTACGACGGGGTGCTCGCCCGGCAGCACGGGGGCTGACCGTGCTGCGGCCGCTGTGGTGGCTCTACG
>CAJXLG010000145.1 GCA_913055885.1 uncultured Rhodospirillales bacterium | reverse complement strand
CGACGCCGTCCGGCGGGCCGTGGCGCGGGCACCCGACAACGCCGCCTGGCGGGCCCAGGTGGCGCGTCTTCTGGAACGGCTGGAAGGGCCGGGCGCCGCCGAGCCGGAAGCCGTCGAGGCGGCCCGGCTGCTGCCGGACAGCCCCGGCCTCTGGCTGCTCGTGGGGCGACTGCGTCTGGCCCTGGGGCGGGACGAGGCCGCCGAGGCGGCCATGCGCCAGGCCGCGGCCCAGGAGCCGGAAAATCCCGACGATCCGTGGCCGCGGCATTACCTGGCCTATCTTCTGGCCCGGCGCGGCGAGGGGGTGGCGGCGGAGGCCGAACAACAGCGTGCCGCCGCCATTGCCCCCGATGTTCCCGGGATCCATGCCCAGCTCGCGGAGCTTCGGCGGCGCAAGGGCGATTCGGCGGGGGCCCTGGCGGCGGCCCGGCACGCGGCGGCCCTGGCCCCCGATGACGGCCATCTGGCGGCCTACGCTGAAACCCTCGCACGGGAGAGCCGGGAGCGCTGACAATCGCGGAAGGTTGCGATTCCGTGAAAGAAGCCCCGCCAGAACCCCATGCGAATCCGCATGATTTTAGGGTTTACAGGGGGTGTCCTGATGTTAGCCTAACACCGTAACACATACTTTCGAGGTAAGGCCGGCAACGCTCGGTGGAGCGGGTTCGGTCGGCGCGCGGGGGGAGCACACCCAGACAGGTCTGACCCAGAAGGGGCGGCCGAAAACCAGAACGGGAGACTGAGCCATGGCGGACAGCGTGCTGCTCTCCGAATCCACCCGCACGAACCTGACGTCGCTGCAGCGGACCACGGATCTCATTCAGCGGACGCAGGAGCGGCTTTCCACCGGCAAGAAGGTGAACAGCGCCCTGGACGACGCGCTGGCCTTCTTCCAGTCGCGTGACCTGAACACCCGGGCGAGCGAGCTCCAGACCATCAAGTCCGACATTCAGCAGGGCCAGATGACCGTCGAGACGGCGGTGAAGGGCCTGGAGAAGGTCGAGGACACCCTGAAGCAGATGCAGGCCCTGGCGGAGTCGGCCAAGTCCACCGCGGAGGCGGACACGGGCAGCCGCGCCAATCTGTATACGCAGTTCAACGAACTGCGCAGCCAGATCGACCATCTGGTGAACGACGCCACCTACAACGGCGTCAACCTCATCCAGAGCGGGGCGGACACCCTGACGGTGGAATTCTCCGAGGCGCGGACCTCGGCCACGCTCGAGATCAAGGGCAAGAACCAGACGGCTTCCGGGCTGGGCATTCAGTCGGCCACCAAGAACAACTGGACGCAGACCTCCGGCTATTCGGACGCCATTAACAACCGCATCGACGAGCTGGATACGGCGGTGGAGACGGTGCGCGACACGTCGCAACAGTTCGGCATTAACTCCTCCACCCTGAAGATCCGCGAGGAGTTCACCTCCGACCTCATGAGCACCCTTGAGAATGGTGCCGCCCAGCTCGTGGAGGCCGACATGAATGAGGAAGCGGCCAAGATGACGTCGCTGCAGACGCGTCAGCAGCTCGGCACGGTGTCGCTTTCCATCGCCCAGCAGTCCCAGCAGTCCATCATGCGCCTGTTCTAAACGGACCAGGGCATTTCGCGACGGAAACGGGGCGGCCCGCGGGTCGCCCCGTTGCTGTTGCCGGCCCGGGCTTGTGCACTTCGGGGCCCCTGCCATGGCGCTCTCCGGCCTCCCCTTCGGTCCGCTGCGAGTCCCTGAAAACGACGTCATCTCCGGTGAGCGTCTGCAGGCCGCGGCCGATATCTGTATCACCACGCGTGCCGCCTGCCTGAAGCACCTCAGCCTGGATATCGGCACCACCAACCGCCTCGTCTTCTTTGAGTCCGGCGAATACGGCCTGCGTGTGGACCTTGACGAACAGGTCCGCCGTGTCGAAGCGGCACGTGTGGTTTTCGTCTACGGCGACCTGCTTCCCGGCTTTTTCGCCGAAATCCTGCCCCGCCTCGCCACGCCGGTGGTCCTGGTCACCCACAACAGCGATCGTGTCGTGGACGGGACCTGGAGGCCCTTCCTTGACGACGGCCGCCTGTTCCACTGGTTCGCCCACAACACCACCCTCACCCATGCCAAGGTGACCCCGCTGCCCATCGGCATAGCCAACGCGCAGTGGAAGCACGGCGACCCGAATACCGTCGCCGAGGTCGCGGCAACGGCGCCTCGTGCCCGGGATCCGGTGGCCCACGCCGCTTTCGATCCGACGACCAACCCGGCCGCGCGGGCCGATCCCGACTTGCGGGCGCTCCTGGAAACACCCCTGGTGCGGCAGGACACCGTGCGGCCTCACGCCGACTATCTGGCGGCCATGGCGCGCTGCCGCTATGCCGTGTCACCGCCCGGCAACGGCGCCGATTGCCATCGGCACTGGGAAGCCCTGTATGTGGGGACGGCGCCCGTGGTGCTGGACGGGCCGTGGCTCGACGGCTTTCGTGACCTGCCGTTCCTGGCTTTCGAGACATGGGCGGATGTCACGCAGGAGGCCCTGGAGGAACGGCTGACGGCCCATCAGGCGGCCGGCATGGCCTTTCACAAGCTTTCCGCGCGCTGGTGGCGGCGACAGATCCGGGCTGCCGCCGACGGCCTGGCGCGGGAGGGGGGCGCATGATCGCCCTGGTGTTCGTCCATATCGGCCCGGCGCTCCCGCCGTGGCTCCCCTCCGCCGTGCGTCAGGCCCGGCGTTTCCACGATGGCCCGCTCCTTGTCGCCGCCGACGCCGCCGCCCTGGCCGACGCGCCGGCGGATTTCGGTGCCCTCGACGTGCGCGCGGTGCCCCTGGAGGACCTGCCCCGGACGGCGGCGCACCGGCATTTCCGTGCCATCAATCCGCTGGACACCACCTTCCGGGACGGCTTCTGGACCCACACCACGGAACGCTTCTTCTACCTGGAGGCCCTGATGCGGGCGGAGAGCCTGGGCCCCGTGCTGCACCTGGAGGGGGACGTCCTGCTCTACCGCGCCCCTGAACCCCTGGCCCCCGTGCTGGCGGCACATTATCCGGGGCTGGGCGTGCCCTTCGACCACGACACCCAGGCGGTGGCGGGCGCCTTTTACGCCGCCGGACCAGAAGCCCTCAAGCCCTTCAATACGTTCGTCGCCCGGGTCCTGGAACGGCCCGGCATGGCGCTCGCCAACGACATGCTGCTGCTGGCCACCTACGGCCGGCGCTACGGCCCGCGCGCCCTGGAGGCCCTGCCCACCATCGGTGACGACTATCCCGACCCCCTGGTGAACCGGAAGGGCGAGGCCGCCGAGGCGCCCGGGCGCTTCAGCCGCCACGCCCGGGCCTTCGGGGGGCTGTTCGACGGCAACGCCACGGGCCAGTACCTCACGGGCGTCGATCCCCGGAACACGGACGGGCGCGATACGCGGGGGTTCATCAACGAAACCGCCGCCTTCCGGGCCGATCGCTACGCCTTCCGGTGGCCCGTGGACGCCCACGGCCGCCGGTATCCCGAGGCGGTGGGGCCGACGGGGGATGTCTGGCCCCTCATCACCCTGCATGTGCATTCCAAGGCCCTGGCCCCCCATCTTTCCTGTCCGGCTTTGGACGCCCCGGCCGGCTAACCCGTGAGAAATCCGGGTAGCCCGGATTGTCGCACCGGTCGATGGCTGTGCGCCGGTGGCGTTAGGCTCAGGCCAGGAACCCCGGATCGGGGTCCGGGGCAGGCCCCTCGGATCAAGTCCGAGGGCATGAGCGCGCAGCCCGTCGAGTCCGTGCAAAATCCAGGCTAGGGGGGACCCCGGCCCTTGTCACGTGTCCATGTTGTCACCGTACCGCTATCCGGTAGCGAGCAGATCGGCCACGCTGCGTCTAAGGTCACCGAGCCTGACGGGCTTGTTGAGCACGGCGCCCGGCCCGTTCTCGTCGGGTCCTCCATCACGCTCCGTGACGCCCACGTGCCCCGTGACCACGACCACCGGCAGGCCCGGCACCCGCCGCCGCAGGTCGTCGATGAAACGGCTGCCGTCGCCGCGCGGCATGCGCAGGTCCGTCACCACCAGGGCGGCCGGGTCGGCGTCGAAACAGGCAAGCCCCTCGACCCCGTCGTGGGCGACGGTCACGCGGTAGCCTTCCTCCCGCAGGAAATCCGCCAGTCCCTGGGCGGCGACGGCCTCGTCGTCCACCACCAGGATGTGCTCACCCCGCCCGGGGCGGCCGTCCGCGCCGGCGTCTTCCGTAGCGGCGGCATCCGGCGGCGCCGCCAGCGGCAGGTGGAGGGTGAAGCGGGCGCCGCCGTCGGGGCCCTCGTTGGCCGCCGTCAGGCGGCCGCCCATGCCCGTGGCGATGCTGAAGCTCACGGAGAGTCCCAGGCCGGTGCCACGGCCCGGTTCCTTCGTCGTATAGAAGGGGTCGAAGAGCCGGTTGAGGGTGTCCTCGGGGATGCCCAGGCCGTTGTCCAGCACCCACAGCGTGACCCTTCCGTCCTCCACGCTGCCGCCCAGCACCACGCGCGGCACCCAGGTGGCGGTCTCGTCCTCGGTACCGCGCCGATCCAGCACGGCGTCGCGGGCGTTGTTCAGGAGGTTAAGGGCCACCTGCTCAAGCTGGACGGGCCGGCCCTCCACCCACAAGGGCGTGTCCGGCAGGTCGGTCACCAAAGGCACGGCGTCGGCGCGCCACGAGGAGTCCACCAGTTCCGCCGCCGAGCGCAGGGTGGCGGCAGCGTCGAAGATCTCCGCGTCGCCCGGATCGCGACGGCTGAAGATGCGCATGTGGTCCATGATCTCGCCCATGCGCCCGGCCTGCTCGTCGATGCGGGCGAGGGCCTGGCGCGCATCGGCCTCGCCGCCACGGCCACGGTCCAGGCGCAGCATGGCCCCTTCCGCCGTGAAGCGGATGATGTTCAGGGGCTGACTGAGCTCGTGGGTCATGCCGGCGGCCATCTCGCCCAGCGTGGCGAGCTTGGCCGTCTGGATGCTCTCCTGCTCGCGTTCCTTGCGGGCCGTCAGGTCACGCACCAGGGTTTCCACCGCCGTGCCGCCCTCCACCAGGACGGTGCTGGCGTGGCTCTCCACTTCCAGGGCGTGGCCGTCCACCGTTTCCAGGGTGATCTCGCAGGTGGTGCGGCTGTCATCGGTGAGCAGCGCGGCCACCCGGCGGCGCACCACGTCGTGGTCGTCGGCGACGACGAAGTCCAGGAACGACCGGCCGGCCAGGGCTTCCGGGTCCGTCAGGCCCACCATGTCGGCCGCCGCCCGGTTGGCGTAGAGGATGGTGAAGCCGCGATGAACGAAGACGGCGTCGGGCAGGTCCTCGACAAGGCTGCGGTAGTGGGCCTCGCTCTGACGCAGGGCGTGTTCCGCCTCGCGCCGGCGCTGCAGATCCTCCGTGGCCACCAACAGGCTGCCGCAGGTGGCCAGCAGGGGGCGCAGGCGCTCGTGAAAGGCGGTGTCATAACCGCCGGGGCGGCCGCCGAGGCCCAGGACACCGATGAGGCGATCGCCCGCCGACACCGGCACGGCGATGAAAGAGGCGGGGCCACCGCCATCCAGGGCCACGCCGGGCGGCCGGGGGTCGTCGCCCGGGTCGCGGCGCGCCACGACCACCCCGTCCACCACCGCCGCCCCCAGAAGGGTGTCGCGGCCGGCGGCCCGTATCTCCAGCGGTGCCGTCTGCACGGTGGGCGTCGCCAGGCGGCCCGACAGGGCCGGCTGCCCGTTCCCTGCCGTCCACGTCACCTTGGCGAGCAGGGCCGTGGTGCTGTCCGTCAGGCGCAACAGCCCCACCAACAGGCTGTGCATGGTCTCTTCGGGGTCGTGGTCGGCGATGAACTGGGACTGGATGGCGGTCAGGAAGTCCAGGAGCTCCGCCTGTACCTGGCGCGCCTGCTCGGTGCGCAGCGCGCCCAGGCCGTACCCCAGATCGCCCACCAGGGAGCGCCACAGGTCGCATTCGCGGCCGCCAAAGGCATCGGACTCCGCGGCATAGACGTTGACGGTGCCCACGACGGCGCCTTCCAGGCGCAGCGGGAAGGCCGCCGAGGCCTCGTAGCCGCGCGTCAGGGCCGGCTCCGCCCACGGCTGGAAGGTCGTGTTGTCCCGGATATCCCGTGTCACCACGGGCTCGCCTTCGCGAATGGCGCGACCACTGGGACCCTGGCCGTGGGGATCCTCCGCCAACCAGGCCACGGTAATGGCGTCCAGATAGCCCGCCTCGTAGCCGGCGAACGCGACGGGCCGCACCCGGCCGTCGGGATCGGCCCAGCCTACCCAGGCAAAACGGTAGCCGCCCGTCTCCACCATGATGCGGCAGGCCGTCTGCAACAGCGCCGTCTCGTCGGAGGCGCGCACGAGGGCCTCGCTCAGTCGGCTGTGGGCGGTGATGACGCGTTCCGCCTGATGCAGGCGGCGTTCCGCCGTCTTGCGGTCGGAGATGTCCGTGCTGATGACGATGCTGCGCCCGTCGGCGAGATGGCGTGAACGCAACAGCATCCAGCGGCCGTCGGCCAGGATCTGCTCCCGGCCGAGGCCACCGGCCCGATGCTCTTCCAGGCAGGCCGTCACCCAGGCCCGCCGTGCGCCGCCATCTCCGCCCGGCGTGATGTGCTGCGCGGCCACCGCGTCCAGGACGTCCGCCAGCGGCGTCCCCGCCGCCATCACCGCGCCCAGCCGTTCGCGCAGGCGACTGTTGGCGGCCACCACGGTCTCGTCGGCGG
>CAJXLG010000144.1 GCA_913055885.1 uncultured Rhodospirillales bacterium | reverse complement strand
CCCCCGCCGCTTCCGGAGCCCGCCGGGCGGGCCCGGCGCTATACCCCGGCGGCGTCGTTGATCTTGGCCGCCAGGATGAAATCGTTCTCGTGCAGGCCGCCGATCTTGTGGGTCTGGACCGTCACCGTGGCGTAGCCGAAACCGAAGCAGACGTCCGGGTGGTGCCCCTCCGCCTCGGCGATGTCGTGGACCTTGCGCACCAGATCGAACGCCTCACGGAAGTTGTTGAAGCGGAAGGTGCGCTTCAGCCACGCCGCGTCCCCGGTAAGCTCCCAGCCCGGCACCTCGTCCATGTGGCCGCGCGCCTGGGCCTCGCTCATGGGCGGAATGCCGCCCTGGCACGGGGTGCAGGTCCTGGCCGCGAGATCCTCACCGCTCATGGTTTTTCCTCCCTGTCCTTTAGCCCAAATTTTGCCCGGCGTCGATGGCTGCCCGTCGAGTCCGTGCAAAGCCCGGCCGGTTTGCGTGGGCCGCATATGGCCCCGCCGCGCCGGCGACACAAGCCGATCAACGTTCGTACGTGCCGACCAGCTCGACGAAGCTGATCTCATAGGGGCGCGCCGCCTCCTGCACTTCCACGCACGAGGCGTCCGGCCCCACCGGCAGGTTGGGCTCGGACAGGGCGGAAAGGCGGAAGTGGTAATGGTGCAGGCCGTGGCCCCGCGGCGGACACGGGCCGCCGTAGCCGGGCCGGCCGAAATCGTTCACCGCCTGACGCAGGCCGCCTTCCAGGCTTTCGGGGCCGAACCCCTCGGGCAGGCCGTCCCGGTCCGGCGGGATGTTGTAGACGGCCCAGTGGTGGAAAGTCCCGCCCGGGGCGTCGGGGTCGTCACAGACGAGCAGGAGGCTCTTCGTCCCTTCCGGCACCCCGGCCCAGCGCAGGCCCGGGGAGACGTCGTCGCCCTCGCAGCTGTACTTTTTCGGGATGCCTTCCCCCTGGTCGAAGGCGTGACTGGTGAGCGTGAGCGTCATGGCGCCCTCCCTGAGCTTGTGGCCATGGGCGCCATGTAGGCGCCAGGCCCGGGGCGACGCCACCCCGGACGGTCGGCAAGCCATGCCGACTCCGGAGGGCAACGAAACCAAGGGCATGGCCGCCGCCGGCCCACCCCTTTCAGGCACCGAACCGTCCGTGCAGGAAGCCGATGAGATCGCCGTGCCAGCGTTCCGGGGCGTCCAGGTAGCACGGGTGCCGCGCCCCCTCGTACACCCGCACCGTGGCGTCGGGCAGGCCGTTCGCCAGGGTCCCGGCCTCTGCCGGCGGCACCACCGTGTCGGCGTCGCCCCACACCACCAGCACCGGACAGGCGATCGCCCCCAGCCGGTCGGCCACCGCCGCCACCTTCGTCGGCGCCACCAGCACCAGACCGCCCACCGCATCCGGATTGTCCTGGGCGAAGGGCAGGATCAGGCCGCCACTCATGGAAGGGGCCACCACCACAGGCGCGCCGTCACCCGCGGCCGGCAGGAAGCGGGCGAGCAGGGTGTCGGGCGCCGTGTCGCACGCCGGCGACTGGCCGAATCCCGGCAGATCCAGGGCGTGCACGCCGAATCCCGCGTCGGCCAGGCGGTCGATGGTGCCCAGTTCCGCCCAGGTGCCGGCATGAAAGCGCGCCCCGTGCAGCAGCACCACGTGCCTGCCGGGCGCGTCCGCGTTGGCGCGCCGGGCGTTCACGGTACAGCCTGCCACGTGCAGCTTACAGGCTTCGCCGCCCTGCCCCGCTTCTTGCGCCGACGCCATGGTCCCCCCTTGAACGGGCGCTCACCGCCCCAGCATGAGATAGGTCTTGATCTTCTGGTCCTCGCTCATGAGGTGCCGCAGGAGCCAGTATTTCAAATAACTCTGGATGTAGCGGAAGTGCTTCTGCTCCATGCGGTCCTGGAAGGTTTCCATGAACACGTCGATTTCCGACAGCAGCTTGTCGTGCTTTTCCTTGTGGCGGTGGAAATGCGGGAAGCCGATGTTGCGCATGAGCCGCTCCTCCTGGACGAAGTGGTCGCGCGCCTCGGCGACCACCGCCTGGAGCTGGACGCGGCAGTCGTCCGCCGGGGCGCCCTCCTCCACCAGGTCCAGGAGCCGGTTCATGGCCTCCACCATCTCCTGGTGCTGGCGGTCCAGGGAGACCACGTCCACGCTCATGCTGCGCTTCCAGGTGATGCGCACGCCCTCGGGGTCCTCCGCCTCGTCCTGGTCGGGCTGGCTGGCCATGCGGATGAGGGACAGGTCCTCCGCCACCTCGGCGTTGCCGCGCGGCCGGAAATGGGTGCGGAAGTCGTCGAAGTCGGCCGCCGGCTGGGGCTTCGCCATCAGGAAGCCCTGGAGCACGTCGCCCCCCAGGTCGCCCACGAGGCGCCGCTGGCTCTCCGTCTCGATGCCCTCGGCCACGGTGGTCAGGCCCAGGCAGTGGGCCAGGGAGATGATGGCCGTGACGATGAGGCGGTCGTCCTCGTTCTCCTCGATGTTGCGGATGAAGGCGCGGTCGATCTTGAGGGTGTCCAGCGGGAACTGGCGCAGGTAGGCAAGCGACGAATAGCCCGTGCCGAAATCATCCACGGCGAGGGCCACGCCGACGGCCTTGAGGCGCTTGAGGATCGCCAGCGTGCCCTCGGCGTCGGTGATGAGGGTGCTCTCCGTGACCTCAAGCTCCAGCCACGAGGGATCGACGCCCGTTTCGTCGAGGATGCCCTGCACCCGCTCGACGAAGTCGCCGTGGTGGAACTGGGCGGCGGAGATGTTGACGGCAACGCGCGGGGCCGGGCGGCCGTGGTCGTACCATTGGCGCAGGTCGCGGCATACGGCGCGCAGCATCCACTCGCCCAGCGACACGATGCGCCCCGTCTCCTCCGCCACCGGGATGAAGCGCCCCGGCGAAATGAGGCCCTGGTCGGGGTGGCGCCAGCGGATGAGGGCCTCGGCCCCCACGATGCGGTTGCCCTCCATGTCCGTCTGGGGCTGGTAGAAGGGCTCGAACTGATCCGTCTCCAGGGCCGTGCGCAGGGCGGCTTCCAGATGAAGGCGCTCGTTGGCGGCCGTCGTCAGACTGGCGTCGAAGAAGCGCACCGGGTCGGCACCCACGTGCGCCGCGTGCAGGGCCGATTCCGCCTGGCCGATGAGGTCGCCCGCCGTGATGCCGTCGCGCGGGTAGAGGCTGATGCCCACGCGGCAGGTGGCCTGCACCTCCGTCTCGGGCACGGTTACGGGCCGCGAGATCACCCGGCGCAGGTCGTCCACCACCGTGCCCACGGCGGCGTCGCTGCCGGCGTCCTGAAGAAGCAGGGCGAAGGCGTTGGCGCCCAGCCGGCCCACGGGCTGGCTGCGCCCCAGGCGGTTGCGCAGCCGCCGGGCCACCTCCTGGATGACGGCGTTGCCCGCCTCGTAGCCCATGCTGTCGTTGATGGTGTCCAGGCCGTCCAGGCTGAGCATGACCACGGCCAGGGTGTCCGTTTCCGGATCGGACGAGGCCAGCACGGAGTCCAGGCGTCCGGCGAAGCGGCCCCGGATGGGCAGGCCCGTGAGCGGGTCGTGATGGGCCAGGTAGTCCACGCGGGCGCGCAGGTCGTGGTGCCGGCTCAGATCGCGCACCACGGCCATCAGCCGCCCTTCGGCGTCGTCCGGCACACGGCACAGGGAAACGTGCGTCGCCACCAGGCCGCCATCGTCGCGCAGCACGGAGACCTCCGCCTCGCGGCTGTTGAGGGGGCGCCGGATGGCGGCCGCGTGGTTTATCAGTTCGCCCAGCCGGGGGCGGTCCTCGGGGGCCAGGCAGCCGGACAGGGGCGTCCCCGCGAGCCGGGCGCCGCCGGAGAGGATGACGCGCGCCGCCGCGTTACAGTCCACCACCGTGCCTTGGCCGTCGAGCAGGACCAGGCCGTCCTCGGGCTGCTCCAGAATGGCGCGCAGCCGCGCTTCGCCCTCCCGCACCAGCTCGTCCAGGTGCTCGCCCTGGTCCTTCTCCACGGCGATCTCCAGGCGCACCAGGCGCCCGTCCACCCACGGCACGGCGCGGTCGCGGCGCTCGTACAGCCGGCCGTCGAGGGCACTCTGCTGCTCCCACACCACGGTGCCGGTGGGCCGGCCCTGCGGGTCAACCAAGTGCGGGTTGGTGCAGAAGGGGCACGGGCCGGAGCGACCCTCCTGGAAGACCGCCCAGCACTTGCGCCCCACCACGTCGCCGTAGCGCCGGCGTGCCCGCGCGTTGACGAAAAGGATCTCGTGGGTATCCAGGTCGGACACGTAGACGAGGGCATCGAGTCCGTCGAGCACCGCTTCCGCCATGGCGAGCGGGCGATTCGTGGTGGCGGCGGACTCGGCTTCCTGCGTGATACGGTTCACCCCGGCCCCCTGGTCCTGGCCCCGTTTCTCCCCGTTTACATCCGAGGAAGATTAGCACGTCGTTAACCGGCGTGCATCCCCAGCGTGTTTTCGCCTTCCTCCGCCGCGTCGGGATTTTGCGGCAGGCGGACGATGGCCGTGGTGCCCTCGCCCTTCACGCTGTCCAGGGTCAGGGTGCCGCCGTGCATGCGCACAAGCCGGCGCGCCAGGGGAAGGCCCAGCCCCGCCCCCTCGTGGGCGCGGGTGTCCACGCCCGCCACCTGGCCGAAGGGGGAGAGGGCCTGTTCCGCCTCCGCTTCCGTGAGGCCGGTGCCCGTGTCGCTGACGCGCACCTCGGCCCCGTCGTCCAGGGGCGCCACGCTGGCCGTGACCCGGCCGCCCGCCGGGGTGAACTTGACGCCGTTGGAGAGCAGGTTGAGGAAGACCTGCTTGAGCCGCACGGGATCGGCCCGGACGGTCACGGGGGTTTCCGGGGTCTCGACGCTCAGGAAGACGTGCTCCTTGTCCGCGCGCCCTTCCACGGAGGCCATGGCGAAGGCCAGGATCTCGCCAAGGTCCACCGACTCGACATTGAGCGACAGGGTTCCCGCCTCCACCTTGGCGAGATCCAGCACGTCGCTGATGAGGGTCAGGAGGAGCTGGCCGGATTCGTGGATGTCGTTGGCGTAGCCCTGGTACACCTGGGGCAGCGGGCCCAGCATGCCGTCACGCATCACCTCGGAGAAGCCGATGATGGCGTTCAGCGGCGTGCGCAACTCGTGGCTCATGTTGGCCAGGAACTCCGACTTGGCGCGCGAGGCGGCCTGCGCCTGCTCCAGGGCCTCGCGCAGCTCGGCGTTGGCCTGGCGCAGCTCCTCGGCGTAGGCGGCCACCTGGGAATCCAGGTCCTTGAGCTTGGTGGTGTCCGTGAAGAAGGCGACGTAGTTGGTGACGGCGCCGGAATCGTCGCGGATGGCGTTGATTTCCAGGTGCTCGGGGTAGATGTCGCCGTTCTTGCGCTGGTTCCAGATCTCGCCCGCCCAGAAGCCGCGCTCGCCGATGGCCCGCCACATGTCCTGGTAGAATTCCTTCGCGTGGACGCCCGAGGACAGGAGCGACGGCCGCTCGCCCAGGACCTCGCCCCGGCGGTAGCCCGTCACCCGCTCGAAGGCCGGATTGACGTGGATGAACCGCGTGTCGGCGTCCGTCAGGGCGATGGCGTGCATGGCATGCTGGAAGACCGATTCGTAGAGCTGCAATCGCTGCCGCTCGCTCAGGCTGTCGCGGGCGTAGAGAAGCTGCAGCAGGGACGAGAAGACCGACACCGCCGCCACCAGGGCCATGAGCCACATGTCCTGGAGGAAACGCACCAGGGAGAAGGTCTCCAGGCCGAAATAGACGTAGAAGCTCACCACGAACACCGGCCCCGTGATGGCGGCGATCTCCACAAGGGTGAGCGGAAAGACCGCCACGCCGGCCACCACCACGAAGGGCAGGAAGAAATAGGCGTAGGCCACCACGCGGCCCATGCGGTCGCCCGGCATGGTTTCCAGCGACGGCACCGCCAGCAGGTAGAAGACCAGCGGCACCGAGAACATCAGAAGCAGCAGGAAAAAGGCCGAGACGTAGTGCCGTCCGTGTACCGCTCCCAGGGCCACCAGCAGGAACATGGCCGTGGAAATGCCGCGCAGCACGGCGAACCGGAGGTACTGCTCGGGCGGGAAGACGGCCACGTCGATGATGATCCACAGCGGCGTCAGGATGGAAAACACCAACGCCACGATGGTCATGCGTTCCAGCACGATCCCCGCCCGGTGGCCGGCGAAATCCACCGTGTGCCGCAGCGGATGAAGCAGGAAGGGAATCTCGCTTATGATGTACCGAAACCGCATGATGCTCCCGGCTGCTGGCCCGTCCCCCCATCCCGTCTAACGGACCGGGGGGAACGGGGCAACGGTCCGCGTTCAGCGGAAAGGGTTGCCGCGAGGCCGTTGCTGGCGCATCCTCGCCGGAATTGTGCTGCGTTGTCGAGGTTGCCATGCGGTGTCGCCCCTTCGTTTCCGTCCTGGGCGCGGTCGTGATGACCTTCCCCGCGAACACGGCCGCGACGGCCCAGGACGAATCGCGTTATTCCGACTGGCAGCAGCCCGGCGGCGACGGCGCCCCCGCCGCCCGCGCGGGCGGCAAGGAGATGAAGGCGCTCCTGGACCGGCTGGAAACCCTGGTCGAGGACGCCCGCGAGGCACGCGCCGCCGATCCCGTCTTCCTGCGCGACCTGGAGCGACTCATCCGGCGCCACCGCTGGCCGTGGCAGAAACGCGTCATGGAAGCGGACTTCGGCGGTGTGAACCTGGGCGCCCGCTGGCGGACCCACGGCGGCACCGCC
>CAJXLG010000143.1 GCA_913055885.1 uncultured Rhodospirillales bacterium | reverse complement strand
GGGTGGTGGCCACGTCGTGGCGCCGGCGCACGCCCCGAAGAAGGGCGCTGTCGGTGACGCCGGTGCAGGCGAACATCACCTCGCCGGCGGCCAGGGTTTCCGCCGTGTGCAGGCGATCGGGCTCGTCGATGCCGTAATCGGCGATCTCGGCCCGGTGGTCGTGGGAGAAGGGCGCCAGGCGGGCCTCCATGCGGCCGCCCAGGCCGCGCAGGGCCGCCGCCGCCAGCACGCCCTCGGGCGCGCCGCCCGTGCCCAGGTACATGTCGATGCCCGTTTCCGGCTGGGCGGCGGCGATGACGCCCGACACGTCGCCGTCGGCGATGAGCATGATGCGCCCGCCGGCGTCGCGGATTTCCTCGATGATGCGCTCATGGCGCGGCCGGTCCAGGATGCACACCAGGAGGTCCTCGGGGTCGGCGCCGCGCGCCTCGGCCAGGGCGCGCAGGTTGTCGGCGGGCCCCGCGTCCAGGCTCACCACGCCGTCGGGCACGTCCGGGCCCACGGCGATCTTCTGCATGTACACCCCGGGAACGGGCAGGAAGGCCCCCGGCTCGCCCAGCGCCAGCACGGCCAGGGCGTTGTTGCCGCCCTTGGCGACGATGGTGGGGCCCTCCAGGGGGTTGGCGGCGACGTCGATGCCCGGGCCGCCGCTGGTGCCCAGGCGCTCGCCCACATAGAGCTGCTCGGCCCGGCCGGGCGGGCCGTCGCCGATGACCACGGAGCCTTCCACGGCGAGTCCCGAAAGGGCGGCGTGCATGGCGGCCACGGCGGCCTCGTCGGCGGCGCGCTCGTCGCCCCGGCCCATGAAGCGCGACGCCGCCAGCGCCGCGCCTTCCGTCACCCGGATGGCCTCCAGGGCGAGGTTGCGGTCGAGAACGCGCGGGGCTTCGATGGGCATGGGGCTGTTCCCGGCATGGTGCGGGGCGTCTCTTTCGAGGCTGCCTCCGGCGAGGCAGCACCTCAAGATGACGCCTTTTTTCGGTCCGCGGGGCGTCTCTTTCGAGGCTGCCTCCGGCGAGGCAGCACCTTCAGAGGACGCCCCCTTTATCTTGATCCGTCATGTTGAGGTGCTTTTTCCGCCGGAAAAAGCCTCGAAACAGGACGCCGGGCTCACAACGGCTCGATGGGGAGCATCATGGGCGGCTCCACCACGGCGTCCAGGCTGTTGATGCGGTCCAGCACGCGCCTGAGCGCCGCCTGGTCCGTCTCGTGAAGCGTCAGCACCACGGGCACCGTTTCGCCCGGGTTGCGGCCGTGCTGGAGCACCGCCTCCATGGACACGCCCTCGTCGCGCAGGGCGGCGGCGATCTCGGCGAAGACGCCGGCGCGGTCCACCACCATCAGCCGCACGTAGGCCGGCCCCCGGCGCTCGTCGGCGGTGAGGATGCGCTGCGGCTGCATGGTGTCCAGGCCCGTGCCGAAGACGGGCGGCATGTTGCCGCGTGCGATGTCCACCAGGTCGGCCACCACGGCGGAGGCGGTGGGGCCCTGGCCGGCGCCCGGGCCCTCGAACACGGCGCGGCCGATGGCGTCGCCCTCGACGGCCACGGCGTTGGTGACGTCCTCGATGTGGGCCAGCGGCGCCGAGAGCGGTACCATATAGGGCGACACCCGCACCTCCAGGCCGTCCCCGGCGCGCCGCGCCAGGCCCAGGAGCTTGATGCGGTAGCCCAGCTCCTCGGCATAGTGGATGTCCAGGGAGGAGATCCGCCGGATGCCCTCGACGGGAATGGCATCGAAGTCCACGGGCGTGCCGTAGGCCACGGCCGCCAGGAGGGCCGCCTTGTGGGCGGCGTCGGTGCCGTCCACGTCCACGCCCGGGTCGGCCTCGGCGTAGCCCAGGTCCTGCGCCTCCTTGAGGACGTCGTCGAAGTCCCGGCCCTCGTTGCGCATCTTGGTGAGGATGAAGTTGCAGGTGCCGTTGAGAATGCCCGTGACGGCGTCGATGCGGTTGCCGGCGAGCCCCTCGCGCACGCCCTTCACGGCGGGGATGCCGCCGGCCACGGCGGCCTCGTAGGCGAGCGCCGCGCCCGTCTCGCCGGCGGTGCGCGCCAGGGCCGGGCCGTGATGGGCGAGCAGGGCCTTGTTGGCCGTCACCACGTGGCGGCCGCGCCGCAGCGCGGTCTCGCACACGGCGTGCGCCATGCCGCCCTCGCCGCCGATGAGCTCCACCACCACGTCACAGGGGGCCTCGGCGGCCATGGTGGCGGCGTCGTCGTACCAGGCGTAGCCCGACAGATCGACGCCGCGGTCGCGGTCGCGGTCGCGCGCCGAGACGGCCACCACCTCCAGCGGCCGGCCGCAGCGGCCGGCCAGCAGGTCGGCGTGCTCCCGGAGAACCTTGACGGTGCCGGCCCCCACGGTTCCCAGGCCGGCGATGGCGATGCGCAACGGCTCGGTCATGATGCGGCTGCCCTCTTTTTTCGCGCCGCGTCTTCCTCGGCCTCGGCCAGGACGCGGTCATAGTTGTTGAGGAAGCGCTTGATGTTGCGGGCGGCCTGGCGGATGCGGTGGCGGTTCTCCACCAGGGCCAGGCGAACGTGGTCGTTGCCGTACTCGCCGAAGCCCAGGCCGGGCGCCACGGCCACGTTGGCCTCGCGCAGCAGGAGCTTGGAGAACTCCAGCGAGCCCAGGTGGGCGAAGGCCGGCGGGATGGGCGCCCAGGCGAACATGGTGGCGGGCGGCGCCGGAATCTCCCAGCCGGCGTTCTTCAGCGCCTCCACCAGGACGTCGCGGCGTTCGCGGTAGCGCTGGCGGTTGTCCTCGACGCAGTCCTGCGGCCCGTTGAGGGCCGCCGTGGCGGCCACCTGGATGGGCGTGAAGGCGCCGTAGTCCAGGTAGGACTTGACGCGCGCCAGGGCGGCGACGAGGCGCTGGTTGCCGCTGGCGAAGCCGATGCGCCAGCCGGGCATGGAATAGGTCTTGGACATGGAGGTGAACTCCACGGCGATCTCCTTCGCCCCCGGCACCTCCAGGATGGAGGGCGGCGGGTCGCCGTCGAAGTAGATCTCCGAGTAGGCGATGTCCGACAGCACGTAGACCCCGGCATGCCGGCAGTAGTCCACCACCTGCCGGTAGAAGTCGAGGTCCACCACCTGGGCCGTCGGGTTGGACGGGAAGTTGAGCACCAGCGCCGTGGGCTTGGGCACGCTGTGCTGCACGGCGCGGTCCAGCTCCTCGATGAAATCGTAGCCCTTGCCCACCGGGATGTGGCGGATGGCGGCGCCGGCGATGATGAAGCCGAACTGGTGAATGGGATACGAGGGGTTGGGACACACCATGAGGTCGCCCGGGCTGGTGATGGCCTGGGCCAGGTTGGCCAGGCCCTCCTTGGAGCCCAGCGTCACGATGGTCTCCGTCTCCGGGTCGATGGAGACGTTGAACCGGCGCTCGTAGTAGCCCGAGATGGCCCGCCGCAGCCCCGGGATGCCGCGCGAGTTGGAATAGCGGTGGGTGCGCGGGTCCTGCACCGTCTCCACCAGCTTGTCCACGATGTGCTGCGGCGTGGGCGCGTCCGGATTGCCCATCCCGAAGTCGATGATGTCCTCGCCCGCGGCGCGCGCCCGCGCCTTCATGGCGTTCACCTCGGCGAACACATAGGGCGGGAGGCGGCGGATGCGGTAGAATTCCTGTTCCATGTCCATGGCTGGCGGGATCAGCCTTTCGTGTCCGGGATGGGGCGGTCGGCTCAGTAGTCCAGGTAGATCTCGGTGCGCCGGTTGCCGCGCTGGCCGGCCGGCATCACCTCCAGGAAGATGGGCTGGTTGTCGGAGCGCGCGCCCACGTGGATGGCGTCGGCGGGCACGCCCATTTCGTTCCGCAGCAGGCGGGCCACCCGCTGCGCCCGCATAAGCGAGGTCTGGAAATTCACCAGCTTATGTTCATCGGGCGCCATGTTGGCCGTGAAGCTCGACGCGTGGCCGATGACCCGCAGGGTGCCGTCGGTCTTCTTCCACTCCTCGACCACGGCCTCCAGGACCTCGCGGTCGTCGCGCGACAGGGCGGAAGAGCCGTGGCCGTAGTGCAGGGTGGCGGCGTGATAGGAGACGCCGGCGCGGGCCGGATCGTGCCCCCGGCCGCCGCCATCCCCGGCACGGGGCGGGGTCAGGTCACGGCCGCCCGCGGCCCGGGCACCGCCCGGCATGTTCACCTCCACGGCGGGCTGGCCGTCGCCGCCCCGGCCCGACGGCCGGCGGACCTGCTGCGCGGCGCCCTGGCGCGGCCCCGTCCCGGCGGCGCTTCCGCCGGTGCTCAGGGCCTGTTGGTAGGTGCGCTCAAGCACCGCCATGTCGCCGCCGTCGGACGCGGCGCGTTGTCCGCCCCCTTCCCGCGCGGCGCGGGCGCGCTCCGCGGTCTCCCGGGCCGCCGTGTCGGTCGCCCTTTCGTCCGCCCTTTCGTCCGCCCTCAGGCCGGGCCTGGGCGGGGGGCCGCCGGTGGCGGTGGCGCCGGGCGCGGGCGGCGTGGCATCCGCCGTGGCGCGGGTTTCGGGCGCGTCCGCATCGCGCGTTCGGGGGGCAGGGGATTCGGCCCCGGCCGTCCCGCTGTCGGCCCGTTTGGCCGCCGGCTTTTCGGGGGCGGTCCTGCGCTTCCGCACGGCCTCGTCGGCGGTCCTCGGCGGCGCGTCCGCATCCCCGGCGCGCGCCACCCGGTCCACGGGGGCCGCTTCCGGTGTCGCGCCGGATGGCTTTTGCGCGCCCTCGTCCGCTTTCGCCGCGGCGGCGCGCTCCTGCCGCGTCACTTCCGGCGGCTTCGCGGCGGTGTCGCCGTGACGGGCCCTGTCGCGATCGGCCACCAGCCCTTCGCGCAGCCTGTCCAGGTCTTCCTCGGTGGGATAGCGGGGACGCTCGGGGACGCTGCCCACGCCGGCGTAGTCGGCGTCGGCCTTGCCGTCCGGCCCGGCCTCTTCGCCGGCGGCCGCCGTTTTCTCGCCAGCGGGTTTTTCCACCGGCTTCTTGGCGGCCTTTTCCTTCTTTTCGGCGGCGCCCGCCTCGCCGGAGGCCCAGTCGCTCACGTCCTCGGCCCATTCCGTGGGATCGGCGGCGTCGGGCACGGATGAACAGCCGGCGAGCGCCAGGGCGGTGCTCACACAGGCGATCCCGGCGAAGCGGCGTGCCGGCCCGCGGCGGCGGTCAGGGCACACGAAGGGCCGGGCAGGACGTTTGTCGCTCACAGGCAAGAGTCCCCTTCACAATGCACCGCAAGATAGTTAAGTCTGCCCGCAAAGGGTGCGTTCGATGGACGACCGCGCACGAGCTTGCAGAGTCGCATCCCCCGGGACCAACGCGACCGGATGATAAAGGATCGTATCATGGCCGATCAACAGGGCCCTGACGTCAAGTTCCCCGACCCGCAGGAGCTGGCGGAGGCGATGAGCAACATCGCCCAGCGCAGCCAGAACCTCGTGAGCGAATTCCTGTCCCGCAACGCGGACCCCGGAACGGGCCACGCCGACCCGCTCAACATCGGCTCGGCCTTTTTCGAGATGACCACGCGCCTCATGGCCGATCCCGCCAAGCTGTGGGAGGCCCAGATGGCGCTGTGGCAGGACTACATGACGCTTTGGCAGAACACCGCCCGGCGCATGATGGGCGAGGACGTGGCGCCGGTGGCCGAGCCCGAGCGCGGCGACCGCCGCTTCAAGGACGAGGCGTGGGAGGAAAGCGAGGTCTTCGACTTCATCAAGCAGTCCTACCTCCTCACGGCGCGCTGGGTCCAGGACGTGGTGAACGACGTGGAGGGCATGGACGACAAGACGGCGCAGAAGGTGGACTTCTACACCCGCCAGTTCGTCGATGCCATGGCGCCCTCCAACTTCGTCATGACCAACCCGCAGGTGCTCCGCGAGACGGCGGAGAGCGGCGGCGAGAACCTGGTGCGCGGGCTCAACAACCTGCTGGAGGACCTGGAGCGCGGCAAGGGCAACCTGCGCATCAAGATGACCGATTACGAGGCCTTCACGGTGGGCGAGAACATCGCCGTGACGCCGGGGAAGGTCGTCTACCAGAACGAACTCATGCAGGTCATCCAGTACAGCCCGCAGACGGAGCAGGTGGCGAAGCGCCCGCTGCTCGTGGTGCCGCCCTGGATCAACAAGTACTATATCCTGGACCTCCGGCCCGAGAACTCCTTCCTCCGGCATGCCGTGGAGCAGGGCAACACGGTCTTCACCATCTCCTGGGTCAATCCCGACGAGCGCCTGGCGCAGAAGGGCTTCGAGGACTACATGACCCAGGGCGTGCTGGAGGCCATGGACGCCGTGCGCCAGGCCACCGGCGAGGACGACGTCAACATGGTGGGCTACTGCCTGGGCGGCACGCTCATGGGCTGCACCCTGTCCTACCTGGCGCAGAAGGGCGAAGCGGACCGGGTGGCCAGCGCCACCTTCCTCACCAGCCTGCTGGACTTCCATCGCGCCGGCGAGCTTACCGTCTTCATCGACGAGCAGCAGGTGGAGGCCCTCGAGGACAGGATGCGCCGCAAGGGCTACCTGGAGGGCAGCGACATGGCCAGCACCTTCAACATGCTGCGGGCCAACGACCTCATCTGGTCGTTCGTGGTGAACAACTACCTGCTGGGCAAGGAGCCCTTCCCCTTCGATCTGCTGTACTGGAACTCCGATTCCACGCGCATGCCGGCGAAGATGCACAGCTTCTACCTGCGCAAGATGTACCAGGAGAACAAGCTGATGGAGCCGGGCGGGAT
>CAJXLG010000142.1 GCA_913055885.1 uncultured Rhodospirillales bacterium | reverse complement strand
GAGGTCGAACTCCTGCCGCTCCTCCCGCGCCGGATCGGCCACCACCTCCTTGAAGCCGTGCACCAGGGCGGCCGTGCGCTCCATGTTGGACTGGATGAGGCCCGTGGTGTCGCGCGCCGTCTTCAGGAAATCCGCCATGTCCGCCCGCCGCAGGTCGCCGTCGCTGAACAGCCGGTCCGTGCGGGCCACCTCGTCGGCCAGGTGGCTGCTCGCCGTGAGCGCCGTGCCCACGGGCGTGTTGAGTTCGTGCGCCATGCCCGTCACCAGGTTGCCCAGCGCCGCCATTTTTTCGTGATGGAGCATCTGGGCGCGCGCCCGTTCGGCATCGGCCAGGGCCTGTTCCGTGGCTTCCTTGGCCTCGCGCAACTGGTTCACGCTGTCCCGCAGGTCGGCCTCGTTGCGCGCCCCGGTAAGCACCACGAAGGCGAAGCCCAACAGCAGGATCCAGACGAACCCCACCAGAAAAACGGGCCCGGCGAGCAGGGCCTCGTCGAAAAGGTCCGCCGAAGCCTCCGGGGTTGTGTAATAGACGATCCGCGCCACAACGATCAGGGCGATGACGCCATTGATGCCGGCGCCCAGCCACTGCAGCCAGCCCGGCGCCGGGACGCGGCGGAAGAGCAGCGCCAGGCGCCCCATCAACACCGCATAAGCGACGTTGGTGACGGCGATGGACAAAGGCACCCATGCCTTGAGGTAGCAGATCACCTTGCCGGCAACCGCCAGCGTCACCAACGCCCACGGCCAGCGTGGGGGCGCCGCCCCGCGATAGCGCTCCAGGCCGTTATTCAGCACCACCAGGCCGGGCAGGGCCAGGCCGCTGCCGGCAATGGCGGAAAACAGCCCGGGCAGCGTGGGGCGCAGCACCCATACAACGTTCCCGGCGGAGAACAGGGCAAACCCGGCCACCCAGTGCGCCAGCCCGGGCAGGCGTGGCGCCGTGCGCCAGTACAGATAGAGCCCCAGGGTGACGCACAGCCCCGCCACCGGCATCATCAGGGCAATGGTGCGGTAGTCGAACACCCCTTCCGTCCCTCGGCGTGCCTGGATCGAGGCGCTTTACATAAACACGCCAGGGCGGGCCGGGCAAGCCGCCTCACGCACCGCCGGCGGCCTCCAGTGCCCGGGCCGCCGTTTCCGCCGCCCGGCCCAGGGCCGCGACATCGACCCGTTCGGGCGGCGTCCCCTCGGCCGTCGCGGCCGCTTCCGAAAGGGGCATGGCGCCGTACTGGCGCGCCACGCCCTTGAGGGCATGGGCCGCCGCCCGGGTGGCGTTGACGTCCCCGGCCCGGGCGCCCGCCTCCACCGCCGCGGCGTAATGCCGCAGGTCGGCGGCGGCCCGTCCGGTCAGGGCCGCCAGGCGCCCCGGTCCCACCGCCCCTTCAAGCTCCGCCAGGATGCTCTCGTCCACCGCCGGGCGCCCGGAGTCGCCCGCCGCGCCGGCCGCCAGCGTCCGCCTCAGTTCGGGCCACGCCACCGGCTTTCCCAGGAAGGCGTGGAAGCCGGCTTCCTGGGCGGCGCGCCGGGTCTCCGGCAGGACGTCGGCGGACAGGGCGATGCGCCGGGGGCCGGCCTCGCCGGCGGCGGCGATGAGCTCCCCGGCCACGGCGAAACCGTCCATGTCCGGCATGTGCAGGTCCACCAGCACGGCGTCCCAGCCCTCGGGATCGGCGGCGATGGTGCGCACGGCCGTCGCGCCGTCGGCGGCCTCGGCGACGGTGTGGCCCATGCGTTCCAGGGCGGCCACCAGGAGCTGGCGCGTCGCCTCCGTGTCCTCCACCACCAGCAGGCGCTGCGGTTGCGCCGCCGGGGCGAAGGCGTCGTCGTTTTCCGCCCCGGCGTGTGGCGGCTCGGCGGGGGGCAGGGCCACCGTGAAGCGGAAGGTGCTGCCCCGGCCCGGGGTGCTGTCCACGGCCAGCGTGCCGCCCATGGCCTCGACCAGCCCGCGCGCCACGGAGAGGCCCAGGCCGGTGCCGCCGTAGCGGCGGGCCGTGCTGGTGTCGGCCTGGGCGAAGGGGGCGAAGATGCGGCCGCGTTCCTCGTCGGACAGGCCCACGCCCGTGTCGTGAACGGCGAAGGCGAGGGGCACGTTGCCGTCGGCATCCGGCGCGCCGGCTTCCAGGCCGAGCCGCACGGTGCCTTCCGCCGTGAAGCGCATGGCGTTGGCCACGAGGTTGAAGAGGACCTGGCGCAGGCGGCCGGCGTCGCCGCTGACGCCGGCGGGAACGCCCGCGCCCGCGCCCGCCGTGAAGGTCAGCCCGGCGGCATCCGCCTGCGGCCGGAAGAGGGCCGCCACCTCGTGTACCAGGGCGGCCGGGTCGAAGGGGGCGGCCTCCAGGGCCAGCCCGCCCGCCTCGACGCGCGACAGATCCAGAAGCTCGTCCAGGAGCCCCAGGAGGCTGCCGGCGGAACGGCGCAGGACGCGCGCCCGTTCCGCCGCTTCCGGCGGCAGCGCGTCCGCCTGAAGCAGATCGGCCAGGCCCACCACGGCCGTCATGGGCGTGCGCACCTCGTGGCTCATGCGCGCCAGGAAGCGGGACTTGGCGGCATCGGCCCGTTCCGCCGCGGCGCGCGCCGCCTCAAGCTCCGCCACCATCCGGTTGTGCTCGGTAAGGTCGCGGACGAACAGGACCAGTTCGCCGCCCCGGTCGCCCGGGCGGTGATAGGCGCTCACCTCGACGTCCACCACGGGCCGGCCGTCCACGGGCCGATAGCGCGTGCGGAAGCGGTCGAATCCCCGGTCGCGCAGGCGCGCCAGCCGCTCGCCCAGGTCGGCCACCTCGGGCCGGGTTTCCAGTTCGGCCAGGGAGCGGCCGGCCATGCCGCAGGGGGAGATGCCCGTCATGCGGGCGAAGGTGATGTTCGCCTCGATGATGCTGCCGGCAGAATCCGTGATGACGATGCCGTCGAGGGCGGCCTGCATGACGAGCTGCGACCGCTGCACCAGCACGCCGTGGCGCCGGCGCAGGTCGGCGTGCGCCAGGGCCCGCTCCAGGGCGGCGACGGTGAGCCCGGCCTTGGTGAGATAGTCCACCGCCCCGGCATGCAGGGCGGAAACGGCCACGTCCGCCGTTTCGTGACCGGACAGCACCAGGATGGGGGCGTCCCCGGCGGCCGCCTTCAGGCGCTCCACGGCATGCACGCCCCGGGCGTCGGGCAGCCCCAGGTCGGCCAGGACGGCCCGCACGGGCCCTTCCGCCAGGGCCGCCTCGCCCGCCGCCAGGCTTTCCGCCGTAACCACCGCGGCCTCCGGGCGCACCTCTTCCAGCAGGCGGGTGACGAAACGGGCGTCGCCCGGGTTGTCCTCCACCAGCAGGAAGCGCTGCGGCGTTCCCTCCATCCCGGCCTCCGCTTCCGTCGCCTTCCGCCAGGGTGAACGGTGCCGCGGGCGCTGGCAACGGGGGACGGCAGGGCAAGGATTACCCGGCAACAGCTTCCCCGATCCCGGCGGTACCGCCGGGGATGCCCCGTGTTTCCCCGGCATGGAGCGGCGCATCTTTTGGCACGGCACCTGCATGAGGGGGATCAGGCAAGGGCATTCGGAGAAGGGGTCAGGCCATGGAAAACCCGTCCTACATCGCGCTGTCGCGCCAGACCGGGCTCATGCGCCAGATGGAGACGGTCTCCAACAACCTGGCGAACATGAACACCACGGGCTACAAGACCGATCGGATGCTCTTCCACGAGTACATCGAGGAGGCGCCCGGCGAGAGCGCCGAGCCCTGGGACGAGGAGCTGTCCTTCGTCATGGACCAGGGCCAGTGGCGCCGGACGCAGCAGGGCGAAATCCAGTCCACGGGCAACCCGCTGGACCTGGCCCTCGAGGGCCAAGGCTATTTCGTGGTGGATACACCCCAGGGCGAGCGCTACACCCGCGACGGCCAGTTCAAGACGAACCCGCAGGGGCAGCTCGTCACCAACCAGGGCAATCCCGTGCTGTCGGATCAGGGCGAGCCCATCGTCTTCGCCCCCAACGACACGGACATCAGCATCCAGAAGGACGGCACGGTGACCACCAACAACGGCCCCGTGGGCCAGCTCGACGTGGTCACCTTCGAGAACCGGCAGAAGCTGGACAAGCAGGCGGGCACGCTTTTCAAAACGGATCGGGACCCGCAGGCCCCGCAGAACACCAACGTCATCCAGGGCGCGCTGGAGGGCTCCAACGTGGAGCCCGTCCGCGAGATGACCCGGATGATCGACATCCAGCGCTCTTTCGAGGCGGTGAACAACGTCATCCAGAAGGAGCACGAGCGCCAGCAGCAGGCCATCCAGACGCTGGCCAGGAAAGCGTAGCGGCAGGGACTTTCGAACCCCGACGGCAGGGAGGGTTTTGAGCCATGATGGCATTGGATATCGGCGCCACCGGCATGCAGGCGCAGCAGCACAACGTCGAGGTTATCTCCAACAACCTCGCCAACATGAACACCACGGCCTACGCCCGGCGGCGGGCCGAGTTCACGGACCTGCTGTACCAGGATCTGCAACGCCCCGGCGCCCAGGCCTCCGACGGCGGCAACATCACCCCCACGGGCGTGCAGCTCGGCATGGGCGTGAAGACCCAGGCCGTCTATCGCATCGCCGAGCAGGGCTCCATGCAGCAGACGGGCAACACCTTCGACCTGGCCATCGAGGGCGAGGGCTATTTCCAGGTGCAGAAGCCCAACGGCGACACGGCCTACACCCGGGACGGCGCCTTCCAGCTCTCGCCCGAGGGCCAGATCGTCACCCACGAGGGCAACACCGTCCTGCCCGGCATCACCGTCCCCCAGGAGGCCACGGACGTGACCATCAACAAGTCGGGCGAGGTGCTGGCCAAGCTGGACGGCCAGACGGAGCCCCAGAACGTGGGCCAGATCCAGATCGCCACCTTCGCCAACCCGGCGGGCCTGGAGGCCGTGGGCAGCAACATGCTGAAGGAGACCCCGGCGTCCGGCCAGGCCAACGTCGCCGTCCCCGGCTCGGCCGGCTACGGCAGCATCCTCCAGGGCTTCCTGGAAAGCTCCAACGTGACGGCGGTGCAGGAGATCACCAACCTCGTGGACGCCCAGCGCGCCTACGAGATGAACTCCAAGTCCATCCAGACCTCGGACCAGATGATGCAGACGGTCACGCGGATGCGCTGACGCCGTCCGGGAAGACGCAAAGGAGGCAGGCCATGCGGACGTTCACCATTCTTGCCCTGGCGGGCGGCCTGGCGGCGGCGGGCACCGCCGCGCCGGCGACGGCCGGCGACGACGGCGGGAAGGCCGTGACGCCGCGCGGCCACGTCACGCTGGCGGGCGACACGGTCCGCGTCCGCCATCTCTTCAAGGGCGCCGGCGAGGCCGCCGACAAGTCCGTGGGCACGGCCCCTCGCCCGGGCGAGACGGTGACCCTGGACGCCGAACGCCTTTACAAGGTGGGGCGGCGCCACGGTCTCGGCTGGACCTACCGCGAGGGCGCCCGGGTCGCCGTGCACCGCACGGCAACCACCGTGGGCCGCCAGGCCATCCGCGAGGCGCTCAAGGACAGGCTGGCCGATGCCGGCGTGCCCGCCGGCACCCGCTTCCGCATCACGCGGGGCACACCGCGGCTCACCGTCGCCACCACGGTGGACACCACGGTGCGCGTGAGCGGCTTCAGCCTCAACGACGATTCCGGCCGCTTCGAGGCCACGGCTTCGGCGGGCCCGCCGGGCCGCTCGGGCGACGCCGTGGAACTGGCGGGCCGGGTGCGGCGCGTCACCATCGACAGCGAAACCATCAAGGGGGGCGTCGCCGACGCCCTGCGCGACAAGGGCGTTTCCGACCACGCGGAGCTGGACTTCAACCGCTATCAGCCCACCATGAAGGTGCCCGCCCATCGGGACACTTCCGTGGCCCTGCGCGACCTGGACTATGACGCGGAGCGCAAGCGCTTCGTGGCGCGCGTCGAGGCCGGGGGCGAACCGCCGGCGGAGGGCCTGCGCCTGGCGGGGCGCGTGCATCCGACGGTCAAGGTGCCGGTGGTCACGCGCCGCATGGGCCGCGAGACGGTGATCCGCGCCGACGACGTGACCATGAAACGGGTGCGCGAGAGCGACGCCTCGGGCGACGTGGTGACCACCCGCGACAAGCTGGTGGGCAAGGCGGCCCAGCGGCTGTTGCAGCCGGGGGAACCCGTGAGCAGCAACGCCGTGGGCGCCCCCATCGCGGTGGAGAACGGCCAGACGGTGACGCTGGTGCTGCGCCGCGGCGGCATGCTCCTGACCGTGCGCGGCAAGGCCGTGGAGGAAGGCGCCATCGGCGACACCATCCGCGTCATGAACACCATGAGCAACAACACCGTGGAAGGCACCGTCCGCCGGAACGGCACGGTGGCCGTGAAGATGGAAAGCGGCCTCACCGGCTAGAACGACAAGAACAACGCCGTCCGCCGGACCGAGCGGCAGGAAAGGAGACCACGCCATGACCCGCCGTAAACCCGTCATCCAGGCCGCCGGCCTCATGATCGCCGCCCTGGCCGTGGCCGGCTGCACCAGCCAGTTCACCCGGATGTCCGAGGTGGGCCGGGCGCCGCAGATGCAGCGCACCGACAACCCGTACAACGACAAGGCCTACCAGCACGTGAGCATGCCCATGCCCAAGCCGAAGACGGCCGACCCCAGCCCCAACTCCCTGTGGCGGCCCGGGGCCCGCGCCTTCTTCCAGGACCAGCGGGCCAACGAGGTGGGCGACATCGTGACGGTGAACGTGAGCATCCAGGGCAACGCGGAGCTGGACAACGACAACAGCCGCAGCC
>CAJXLG010000141.1 GCA_913055885.1 uncultured Rhodospirillales bacterium | reverse complement strand
GGAGAGCTACGTGGACGGGCTGCGCCGCGTGCGCGCCCGCCTGGCGCAGTACGGTCCCGAGGGGCGGGTGGCCAACGGCACCCTGTACCTCAAGCGGCCCAGGCGCATGCGCCTGGAATACGACGCCGAGAACAGCCCGCTGATGGTCGCCGACGGCTACCGGATCGTCTATTACGATCCCACGATGGACCAGGTGGACAGCTTCGACTTCAACGACACGCCGGCGGGCATCCTGCTCAAGGAGGATATCGACCTCGACGGTTCCGCCATCACGGTGACCGACATGACGGTGGAGCCCGACCGGGTCACCGTTTCCCTGATCCACGCCCGCGACCCCGGGGCCGGCACCCTGACCCTGCTGTTCGACCGGGACCCCCTGGAGATCGTGGGCTGGCGCGTCCTGGACGCGCAGGGCAAGGAGACCCTGGTGCGCATCCGCGAGCTGGAAACCGGCGTCTCCCTGGACCCGGAACTGTTCGATTTCACCAACCCGCTCCTGGGGGACCGGGGCTGAAACATTTTCCGTTCAGGCGCCATGCAGCAGTCGCCGTAGCCCTGAAATGCATATCGACAAGCCCTGGCCTGTTCCCCTTTCATTCCTCCGTAACAGTATCCCCTCTTGAAACAAAACGGGACCGTTCCCAACTCCGGCTCAGAGGCCGGACCCGCAACGGGTCGGGCCCAGGAGAAGCGGTCTCCCCTGCCGTTTCTCCCTCCGCATGCGGAGAGGAAGCGCCCGGTTTGCCCCCCTGGCCGGGCGCTTCCGTTATTCCGGGGCATGGTTTAGGCTCCCCGCCCGCGCGCAAACGATACCGGGATGCGTCATGGCCCTGGTCCTGCCCGTCCGGGAGATTCCCACCCTGCCCGTGGAAGGCGGCGGTGCCTTTCCCGTCCACCGCGTTTTCGGCGTGGGGCGCAATTACGCCGGGCATGCCCGCGAAATGGGGATGTCGCCGCGCCGCGCCCCCGTCTGGTTCACCAAGCCCGACACCTGCGTGGTACCCGACGGCAGCACCGTCCCCTATCCGCCGGCCACCCGCGCCCTGCATCACGAGGGCGAGCTGGTGGTTGCCCTCGGGGAAGGGGGCGAGGCCATTCCGGAAGGCGATGCCCTGGCTCATGTGTACGGCTTTGCCGCCGGCCTCGACCTGACGCGGCGCGATATGCAGACAGTGGCGCGCCAGCACGGCGGCCCCTGGGCGCTTGCCAAGGGGTTCGACGGCGCGGCCCCCGTGGGCCCCATCCGGCCCGGGCAGACGCCGCCGCAGGGCACCCTGCGCCTGACCGTGAACGGCCTGGCGCGCCAGGAGAGCGGCCTGGACGCCATGCTGCGCCCGGTGGCGGCGCTCATTGCCACCCTGTCGGCCAGTATCCCGCTGCGCCCCGGCGATCTGCTCTTCACCGGCACGCCGTCGGGCGTGGGGCCGGTGACCGCCGGGGATCACATCGCGGTGGAAGTGGCTGATCTGCCCCGGCTCGGCATCACCATCGGGGAGCGTGTGGCGCCGTGAGTCCCCTGTCCGTCGTGAGCTGGAACGTCAACTCGGTGCGCGTGCGCCTGTCCCAGGTGGCGGCCGTGCTGGCCGAGACGCAGCCCGACGTGGTGTGCCTTCAGGAAACCCGGGTGGCCGACGGCAGTTTCCCGGCGAAGGCTTTCGCGGAGATGGGGTACGCCCACCAGGCCCTCTACGGCATGAAGACGCACAACGGTGTGGCGGTGCTGGCCCGCCGGCCCTTTCGCGCCGTCGAGCGCTACGCCTGGTGCGGCCAGCGCGACTGCCGCCACATCGCCGTTCGGCTCGCGGAAGGGCCCTGGCTGCACAACCTGTACATCCCGGCGGGGGGTGACGTCCCCGATCCCGAAAGCAATCCCCGTTTCGCCCACAAGCTGGATTTCCTGGATGCCCTCACGGCCTGGTTCGCGGGGGCGGGCACCCCCCGGGAGCCGGCCATCCTGGTGGGCGATCTGAACGTGGCGCCGCTGCCCACCGACGTGTGGTCGCACGAGAAGATGCTGAAGGTGGTGAGCCACACCCCGCCCGAGGTGGCGCGCCTGGACAGCCTGGCCGACGCGGCGTCCTGGGTGGACGCCGTGCGCCATGTCATTCCGCCCCGGGAACATCTTTACACGTGGTGGAGCTACCGCACGCGCGACTGGAAGGCCGGGAACCGCGGTCGCCGCCTGGACCATGCCTGGGTCACGCCCGACCTGGCGCCGGCCATCCGGGACGCCTTCACCCGGCCGGAAACGCGCGACTGGGAGCGGCCGTCGGATCACATCCCCGTGGGGCTCAGCCTGGATGGGGGATGAGCCGGTAGCCACCCTCCTCGGTGATGAGCACGGTGGCGTTGGCGGGGTCGGGCTCCACCTTCTGGCGCAGGCGATACATGTGGGTTTCCAGGGTATGCGTATCCAGCTCCGGCGCGTAGCCCCACACCTCGTGCAGCAGGGTCTCGCGCGCCACCACCGTACCGCCCGCGTCGTGAAGGCACACCAGGATGGCGGCCTCCTTCTCGGTAACGTGGATGACGTCGCCGTCCAGGGTCTCCAGGCGCCGGGCTCCGGGGTGGAACATCAGGCCGCCGACGCGGAATCCGGCGTCGTCGGCGGAACCGCCGCTCACCGCCTCGCGCAGCATGGGAATGAGAACGCCCAGCCGCAGCGGCCGCGCCAGCGCCGCATCGGCTCCCGCCGCCTCGGCCGCCTCATTGTCCGCCCCCAGCAGGACCATGAAGGCGTCGAGCCCGGCCATGCGCAGGTCGTGGCACAGGGCGGCGCCGGATTCGTCGGCGAGACCCGCGTCGGCCACCAGGACGGCCGGCGGGGCCTCGGTCACGGCCTCCCGGGCCGTTGCGCCGTCGGGCGCTTCCCGGAAGCTTACGCCATCCAGCAGGTCTTCCTGCTCGGTGATGGCGTCCCGGACATCGGCGTCGTGGATGGCGAGAAGGACGACAGGCATGACGGGACGACGATCCGTTCCGCCCCGCCGGCCTGTCAAGGCGCGCCCTCTTCCGCACCGGGCCCGTAGCGGCTATGCTGGGACCATCTCCAAGGCAAGGCAGCAACACACAGACAATGGACTCCACACCCGCCTCCCATGCCCCGGCTCCGGCCACCGATCTCGTGGCGGTGGATCGGGCCGTGGCCGATCTCCGGCGCGGGGCGTTCGTCCTGGTGATCGCCCCGGAAGGCTCCCGACTCGTACAGGCGGCGGAAGCCGCCACGCCGGAAACCCTGCGCCGGCTGAGCGCACTTGCCGGCACGGCGCCGGGCGTGGCCCTGACGGGCCGGCGCGCGGCCGTCCTCAACCTTGTGGACCCTTTGCCGGCCGTGGCCGTCCTGTCGGCGGCGGCGCCTTTCGACGCCGAGACCCTTCGGGTGCTGGTGGACCCGTCGGCCGCCAGTCCGGCGGGCCTTCCGCCCGATGTGCGGGCAACGCCGGCCGAAAGTCACGAGGCCGCGGGCGCGGCCGTGCGGCTTACCAAGCTGGGACGCCTCCTGCCGGCCGCGGTCATGGCGCCGCTGGAAAACACCAGCGCCGCCGACCTCGCCGAGGCGCACGACATCCTTGCCGTATCGGCGGAGCAGGTGACCGCCTATCCGGCCGCGGAATCGCGCACCCTGCACGCCGTCACCGAGGCCCGCGTGCCGCTCCTGGACGCCGAGGATGCGAGCGTGGTGGCCTTCCGTCCCGGTGACGGCGGTGTGGAACACCTTGCCATCCGCATCGGCAGCCCGGACCCCGATGGCCCCGTCCTGGTGCGCCTGCACTCGGAATGTTTCACGGGCGACCTGCTGGGCAGCCTGCGGTGCGACTGCGGCGATCAACTGCGCGGGGCCATCAGCGAGATCGCCCAGGCGGGCGGCGGTGTCCTTCTCTATCTGGCCCAGGAAGGCCGGGGCATCGGGCTCATCAACAAACTGCGCGCCTATCAGGTGCAGGACCAGGGCTTCGACACGGTGGACGCCAACGAGCAGCTCGGCTTCGACGACGACGAGCGGGTCTATCTGCCCGCCGCGGAGATGCTCGCCCGCCTGGGCATCGACCGGGTGCGGCTGCTCACCAACAACCCGGCCAAGGTGGAAAGCCTGGGACGGCACAATGTGACCGTCGTGGAGCGCGTTCCGCACGCCTTCCCCTCCAACGGCCACAACGAGGCCTACCTGCGGGCCAAGGCGGAGCGCACGGGGCACTTCCTGTAACCCCGGGTCGGAATCGCCCGGCCGCCGGACGGCAGAAAATTCCGGCCCTGTTCGCCACGCCGGCGCCGCGCCCCCGCGCACCGAGGCTTACAACATGGCATGCCCTTTGCGTGACTTTCCGCCAGAGGCAGCAAGGGATGCACAGCCATGGCGGAACAGGCCATTCTCCCCGGTGCCAACGTCGGCCGCGATCCGGTGTACAACCGGCACAAGGCGCCGGACCACGGGTTGCCCGGCCGTGCGGCGGGCACCGCCGATCCGTCCGCCAATCCGGGCAGCGGCCAGGGTTCGGGCCAGGACGCGAATGTCACGGCCTTCGGCAAGGACGGATTCGGCTTTTCCGACGTGCTGGACATGATCAACCCCCTGCAGCACATCCCGGTGGTGGGCGAGGCCTATCGCGCCATCACGGGGGACGAAATGGCGGCGGTACCGCGCATGGTGGGTGGTGCCGTCTTCGGCGGCCCGGTGGGCCTGGCCGGCGCCACCGCCAACGTTGCCATCAAGAGCGCCACCGGCGACGACATCGGCGGCCACATGATGGCGTTGGCGACCGGCGACGAAGAGAGCGCGGGCACGGAAGTCGCCGCCACCGGCCCGAAGCCTGGCGGCGAAACCGCCTCCACCGGCGGGGAAGCCGAAAACCCGGGCGATTCGTCCAAGGGCCGGTACGACTACATGGCCGCCGTGCAGCAGGCCAACCGCCTGCTCGCCGCGACACCGCCCCCGGAAGTGGTGGCATCGACCCAGGGACAGGGCGGAACGGCCCAACACCCGACAGCGGGTCCCGCCGCGGCACCGGGCCGTCCCACCGGGCCCGCGGAACAGCAGGCCGCGGCGGGCGGCAGCGCGCCCACGGCCACCAGCCGGCAGGCCATGTACCAGCGTCCCGACGGCGCCATGCGTCGGGCGGCGGCCGCAGCAGCACAACGCTACCCCGACGGCCTGCCCGCCGAGGAGAAGGCCGCCAGGGACAGCGGCGGAAACGCGGAGGCTCCGGCCGCCCGCGGGAATCGGGCCGAAAAAGGCGGCGACCACCCCCTCCTGGCCGCTCAGTCGGAAAAAGGCAAGGCCCATCCCATGGTCGGAGGGGAGGGCCGGCCGCGCGGCGGCTTCGCCGACACCGTCATGCGCAACCTGGAGAAATACCGCGCCATGGCGGAGCGCGGCGCCCCGAACCGGCAGGCCGACACCCGGGATGACCGGTCGTGAGCCGGATAACCGTGACGCCCGACGGCCGGCTGATCCAGGACCGGCGGACCTTCCGCTGCGTCCTGGGCCGGGCCGGCGTCGTGACGAACAAACAGGAAGGGGACGGTGGCACCCCTGCGGGGAATCTGCCCGTCCGCCGGGTTCTCTACCGGGCGGACAGGGTGGCGCCCCCCCGCACCGGCGTCCCCTGTTCCGCCATCCAGCCGGATGACGGCTGGTGTGACGACCCCGCCGATCCCGCCTATAACCGTCCCGTCAAGCTTCCGCACGCCGGCAGCGTCGAGGCCCTGTGGCGCGACGACGACCTGTACGACATCCTGGCCGTTCTGGGATGGAACGATGCGCCGCCCGTGGCGGGCCGGGGAAGCGCCATCTTCCTGCACCGCGCGCCGGCCGACGGCGCGCCCACGGCGGGGTGCATCGCTCTCGGCCCGGAAGACCTCTACACGGTCCTGGCGGCGTGCGACCGTCACACGGTGATCACGGTTCAGGTTCCGGAATAAGGCCGTTCGCCGAAAATGGCCGTGCCCACGCGGACGTGGGTGGCCCCGAAGCGCACGGCGATTTCGTAGTCGCCGCTCATGCCCATGCTCACCATGGGCAGGCGATGCCGCTGTGCCAGGTCCTCCAGGAAGGCGAAGTGGGGGGACGGCTCCTCGTCAAGGGGCGGGATGGCCATGACGCCCTCCACGGGCAGGCGCTTTTCCTTGCGCGCCCAGTCCAGGAAAACGTCCGCCTCCTCGGGGAGGATACCCGCTTTCTGGGCTTCGTGGCCGGTGTTCACCTGGACGAGGCAGCGCGGCCGCCGGCCGGTTTCCGTCATGGCCGCCGCCAGGCGTTCGGCGATGCGGGGGCGGTCCACGGTCTCGATGACGTCGAACAGGGCCACCGCGTCCTTGACCTTGTTGCCCTGCAGGGGCCCGATCAGATGCAGGCTGACGTCCGGCCAGCGTTCCCTGAGGGCCGGCCATTTGCCCTGGGCCTCCTGCACCCGGTTCTCGCCGAAAACCCGGTGACCGGCTTGCAGGGCCCGCTCCATGCCCGCGACCGGGTGGTTCTTGCCCACGGCCACGACGGTAATATCCTCCGGGTCGCGGCCCGCGTCGCGCGCGGCGTCCGCCACGTGGTCGTACACGGTTCGGAGGTTCGTTGCGATATCGACGGCCCTCATGGCGCTGCCCCCAGCCTGCGTTTCCCGCCACCAGGGAAGCGTTGGCGGCGGCGGCGATCAAGATGAATCTGGCGGCGGGCGCACCGCCGCTGCCGCCCCTGGTGCTGGTGACGGATTCGCGGCGGATCCCCGACCCGGTTCCGGCCGCGCGCGGATTGCCGCGCGGCGCCGCCGTTCTGTTGCGGCATTACGACCGGTCCCCCGATGAACGGCTGGCGCTGGCGCGGCGGCTGCGGGCGGTGGCGGACCGGGGGCTGGTGGCGGG
>CAJXLG010000140.1 GCA_913055885.1 uncultured Rhodospirillales bacterium | reverse complement strand
CGTACCCGCCGACCACCAGTTGCAGGCGAAGCGTGCGAAGCGGCGTTTGGAAAGCGGCATCGGGCCCCGCGCTGGGGTCGGCGTTGTCAGCGGTCGCGGCGCCGGGATGGCCGGGCTCCTTGTCGAGGGCCTTGTCGAAGCTTTCCAGGGCCCCCGTGTAGTTGCCGTTGCCCAGGCGGATGTCCCCCTGGCGCAGATAGTAGGTCTCCGGCGCGCCCGGGTTGAGGTAGTGCCACCCGGCGCCGAACAGCGTCACGACGACGGTGAGGGTCACCAGGTAGAGCACGAAGCGCCGGAGCACGCGGCTGTCCATGGTCGGGGCCTTCACGGGTGGAAGAGCTGGTGGCTGTAGAGCACGGCGAAGACGTAGCACACGAGCGCCGCCGTCACCGCCGTGCGGCGCTTGAGCCGACGGCGCACGGCATCGTCCGTGCGCGCCCCCGTTTTTGCCTCGGCGCGGCGCACGGCCAGCACCCACATGAGCCGGTGAACGGGGACGAAGAGCGCCGTGCCCAGCACCAGCGCCCACAAGAGCCATGCTCCCGGCTGGAAAACGCCCGCCATGCAGTCCCTTCTAACCCGACGGGGGGCGTCGGGGGAACCCCTTGCCACGGCGCGCCGCACGCGCTATGTGGGGCGCGCATCCGTCAAGACAAACCAGGAGGGACGGCCGTATGCCCCGCATGACCTTCATCAACCGCGACGGTTCGCGCACCGAGGTGGAAGAGCCCGCCGGCCTGTCGCTCATCGAGATCGCGCACCGCCACAACGTGGACATCGAGGCCGCCTGCGAGGGCTCCCTCGCGTGCGCCACGTGCCACGTCATCGTCGATCCCGAGTGGTATCAGAAGCTCAACACCCCGAGCGAGGACGAGGAGGACATGCTGGACCTTGCCTTCGGGCTGACGCGCACGTCGCGGCTGGGCTGCCAGATCATCCTCAACGACGACCTGGACGGCCTGGTGGTGACCCTGCCGCCCGTGGCGGAAAAGTAATCCAAGGGAGCCCGGTTTGACGCAAGACACGGCACAGGCCGTTCCCGGCCTGGCGGCGGCGGACAGCCTCTACGCCCGCCTGCGCGCAGCCTGCCGCGAGGACTGGCAGGCCTTCACGAACCATGCCTTCGTCCGGCGGCTGGCCGAGGGCACGCTGTCCCAGGCCGCCTTCCGGCACTACCTGGGCCAGGACTATCTGTTCCTGATTCAGTTCGCCCGCGCCTACGCCCTCGCCGTCTACAAGAGCGAGCACCTGTCGGACATGCGCGAGGCGGCCTCGGGCATGGCCGGCATCCTTGACGAGATGGGTGTGCACACCCGGCTCTGCGAGAGCTGGGGGCTGTCGCCCGACGAGCTGGGCGACCTGCCCGAGGACCCGGCCACCGTGGCCAACACCCGCTACGTCCTGGAGCGCGGGCAGGCGGGCGACATCCTGGACCTGCACGTGGCCCTGGCGCCGTGCGTCATCGGCTATGCCGAGATCGGCGGCCACCTCCTGCGCGACCCCGCCACCAACGTGGAGGACAATGCCTTCGCCGAGTGGATCACCATGTTCGCCGGCGACGACTACCAGGACATGGCGCGCCGCCAGGTGGACTACCTGGACCGGCTCATGCAGGAGCGCGGCGGCCCCGGCCGCATGGACAGCCTGGTGCAGACCTTCCGCCAGGCCACGCGCCTGGAGGCGGCCGTTTTCGACGCCGGGCTGGCCGCCGGACAGTCCGGCGGCTAGATGGACCTCGGATTCGACAAGCCGCCGGGCCGGGTGCGGCCGGTGGTGGCCATGTCCGGCGGTGTCGATTCGTCGGCCACCGCCGCGCTGCTCAAGCAGGCCGGTTACGGCGTGGCGGGCGTCACCATGCGCCTCCTGCCGCCCAACCTGGAAGCGGGGGCGCGCGCCTGCTGCGGCGGCGCCGAGGCGGAGGACGCCCGGCGGGTGGCGGAACACCTGGGCATCCCGCACCACGTGGTGGACTGCCGGGGCGCCTTTTACGAGGACGTCATCCGCCCCTTCGCCGACACCTACGCCCGGGGCGAGACGCCCATCCCCTGCGTGGACTGCAACCGCACGGTCAAGTTCCGCGACCTCCTGGGCCTCCTCGACACCCTCGACGCCGACGCCCTGGTGACGGGGCACTATGCCCGCTGGCACGCCGGGCCGGGCGGGCCGGAGCTGCATCGCGGCGCCGACTCCACGCGCGACCAGAGCTATTTCCTCTTCGCCACGACGCGCGACCAGCTCGCCCGGCTGCGCTTTCCCCTGGGGGACCTGGACAAGGCCACCACCCGCGCCCGGGCGGCGGAGCTGGCCCTGCCCGTGGCCGACAAGCCCGCCAGCCAGGACATCTGTTTCGTGCCCGACGGCGACTACGCCGCCCTGGTCGCGCGGCTGCGCCCCGATGCCGCGACGCCCGGGCCCATGGTGCACGTGGACGGCCGCGTGCTGGGCGAGCACCGGGGGCTGGTGCACTACACCGTGGGCCAGCGGCGCGGCCTGAACGTGGGCGGCCCGGGCCCCAGGCTCTATGTGGTGCGTCTGGATCCCGCCTCGAACACCCTGGTGGTGGGCCCGTGGGAAGCCCTGCTGACGGACCGCATCGGCCTGCACGGCCTGAACTGGCTGGGCGAATCGCCGCCCGATTCGGCCGGCGAGCGCGTCACCATCAAGCTGCGCTCCGCCCACACCCCCGTTCCTGCCACCCTCTACCCGGCGGCGGCACCCGGCCGCGCCACCGTTTCCCCCGACGATCCGCAACCCGCAGTAGCGCCGGGGCAGGCGTGCGTTGCCTATCGGGAAACAAGAGTCCTGGGCGGCGGCTGGATTCACAAATCCGAAACAGCCAACCGTTGACACGGGGCACGCGATCGCATAGAAATTGTTCGTGCCGAAGGGCGGAGTAGCTCAGTTGGTTAGAGCAGCGGAATCATAATCCGTGTGTCGGAGGTTCGAGTCCTCCCTCCGCTACCAATAAAAAAGCGCCGGGCGCACGCAAAAGGCGCCCGGCGCATTTTTTCGGATACCCCGCTTTTTTACTGTGTGCCCCTTTGTCGGATCGTTACGCCTTCTTCGTCCGCCACCTGCGGTTCGTCACGCAGCGCACGCCGCGCGATGACGCCGACACCGACGCCATGATGGCGGCGCTGGAACGCATCGCGCGGTCCGTGGAGGCCCAAGGCAACGCCTTCACCGTGCCGGCGGGCGAGGCCCGCCTGGCCGGCCGGGCGCTGGCCGGCGTCGCCGGCTTTCTGCAGCAGCACATCCTGCCGGAGACGGTGACGCACGGGCATACCCGGGCGGAAAAGCAGGTGCGCTGGGTGATCGACCTGGCCATGAGCAGCATGACCTCCCTCACCACCCACGCCGAGCTCGCCGACGACAACGAGCCCTTCACCATCACCCTGCCCGAACCGCCGGGGGCGGACGGCGGCGACTGAGCCCCTCCGTTGGCGCGGGAGGACGGGCATGCTCCTGCCCTTTGCCAGCGCCGGGGGCCGGTGCTATATACGGCCGTGAGCAGCGTTCCCACGGAACGCATCAGGAACGCCGCAACGAGGCATTCATGGCCGGGCACTCGCAGTTCAAGAACATCATGCACCGCAAGGGCGCGCAGGACAAAAAGCGCGCCCAACTCTTCACCAAGCTGGGCCGGGAGATCACGGTGGCGGCGCGCCTGGGCGGTCCGGAGCCGGACAAGAATCCCCGGCTGCGCCAGGCCATCAACCAGGCCCGCTCCCAGAACATGCCCAACACCAACATCGAGCGCGCCATCAAGCGCGCCACCGGGAGCGACGCCGACAACTACGAGGAGGCGCGCTACGAGGGCTACGGGCCGGGCAACGTGGCCGTCGTGGTGGAGGCCCTCACGGACAACCGCAACCGCACCGTGGCCGACGTGCGCGCCGTGTTCAGCAAACACGGCGGCAGCCTGGGCGAGACCAACAGCGTCACCTTCAACTTCGACCGCGTGGGCCTCATCCAGTACGGCCCGGAGGCGGGCGACGCCGAGACGGTGCTGGAAGCGGCCATCGAGGCCGGCGCCCAGGACGTGGAATCCTCCGAGGACGGGCACGACATCTACACCGAGCCCGACGACCTGATGGACGTGCGCGAGGCCATCGCCCAACAGCTCGGCGAGCCGCACGCGGCGCGCCTGGACTGGCGCCCCAAGATCACCACCCCCGTGGACGAGGAGACGGCGCACAAGCTCTTCCGCTTCTTCGACGCCCTGGAGGAGCTGGACGACGTGCAGCGCACGGCGGCCAACTACGAAATCGACGAAGCGGTGCTCCACAAGCTGAGCGCGTGACGCCCGGCGTCAGCCCGGTGCGCCGGTCCGGTGTTTCGAGGGTACGCCCTTGCGGGCGTACCACCGCCACATGACGGCGGCTTTGGGGGCTGGGGGTGGGACGTAGAAAGAGGACACCGCATGCGCATTCTGGGGTTGGACCCCGGCCTTCGGCAGAGCGGCTGGGGTGTCATCGAGGCGGACGGCGGCCGGCTCCGCCATGTGGCGGACGGCACCGTGCGCACCACCGACAGCGGCGCCCTGGCCGACCGGCTGGCCGAGCTCTATCACGGTGTCGCCGCCGTCATCGCCCACCACGCCCCGGAAACCGCCGCCGTCGAGGAAACCTTCGTCAACCGCAACCCCACCTCCACCCTGAAGCTGGGGCAGGCGCGCGGGGTCGTCCTCCTGGCCCCGGCGACGGCCGGCCTCGCCGTGACGGAATACGCCGCCAGCGCCGTGAAGAAGGCCGTCGTGGGCAGCGGCGGCGCCGCCAAGAAACAGGTGGGCATGATGGTGGGCACCCTGCTTCCGGGGGCCGCCGGTACCAGCAACGACGCCACCGATGCCCTCGCCGTCGCCATCTGCCACGCCCATATGCAGGGGACGCATGACGCGTGGCGCCGCAAGGAGGTGGCGCCGTGATCGCCAAGCTGACGGGCACCGTGGATACCGTGGGCGAGGACTGGGCCGTCATCGACGTCCAGGGGGTGGGCTATCTGGTCTACTGCTCGGCCCGCACACTGGGACATCTGGCCCCCGGCGCCGGCGCCAGCGTCCATGTGGAGACCCACGTGCGCGAGGATCAGATCGCCCTCTACGGCTTCCGCGACCCGGCGGAACAGGCGTGGTTCCGGCTGCTCACCGGGGTGCAGGGCGTGGGCGCCCGGGTCGCCCTGGCCATCCTGGGGGTGCAGCCGCCGGAAAGCCTGTCGCACGCCGTGGCCGCCGGCGACAAGGCGGCCCTCACGCGGGCCGCCGGGGTGGGGCCGCGGCTGGCCAACCGCATCCTGGGCGAGCTGAAGGACAAGGCGGCCACCATCGACCTGGGCGGCGCGCCGGATCAGGCCGTCGTGCCGGAAGGGGCGGCCGGCGGGGCCGCGCCGGCCGGCGGGGTCTCGGAAGAGGCCGTGTCGGCGCTGGTGAACCTGGGCTACGGCCGCACGGAGGCCTTCGGCGCCGTGGCCCGCGTGGCGCGCGCCGCCGGCGGGGACGCCGCGGCCGAGACCCTCATCCGCGACGCCCTGCGTGAACTGGCGCCCGGAGAGCAGGCATGAACGACGCGACGGACAACGACCGCCTGGTGAGCGGCGACGCCCGGCCCGGCGACGCCGATGCCGGCCTGCGGCCCGGCGCGCTCCGGGATTTCGTGGGCCAGCGGGCGGCGTGCGACAACCTTTCCGTCTTCATCGCCTCCGCCCGCGAGCGCGCCGAGGCCATGGACCACGTCCTGCTGGCCGGACCGCCGGGGCTGGGCAAGACGACGCTGGCGCGCATCGTGGCGGGCGAGCTGGGCGTGGGCTTCCGCGCCACCTCGGGGCCGGTCATCGCCAAGCCGGGCGACCTGGCCGCCATCCTGACCAACCTGGAGCCGCGCGACGTCCTGTTCATCGACGAGATCCACCGCCTCGCCCCGGCCGTGGAGGAGATCCTCTATCCGGCGATGGAGGATTTCCAGCTGGACATTGTCATCGGCGAGGGCCCCGCGGCGCGTTCCGTGCGCATCGACCTGTCGCCCTTCACCCTGGTGGGCGCCACCACGCGCTCGGGGCTCCTGGCGACGCCGCTCCGGGACCGTTTCGGCATCCCCGTGCGGCTGGACTTCTACGGGCCCGAGGACCTGGAGGCCATCGTGCGCCGCGCCGCGGGCGTCCTGGGCACCAGCATCACGCCCGACGGCGCCCGCGAGATCGCCCGTCGCGCCCGCGGCACGCCGCGCGTGGCGGGCCGGCTGCTGCGCCGGGTGCGCGATTTCGCCGTGGTGGCCGGCCACAACACCGTGGACGCCGGGGCGGCGGACGACGCCCTCAACCGCCTGGAGGTGGACCGCCACGGCCTGGACGCCCTGGACCGCCGCTACATGCAGTGCCTGGCCGACAATTACGGCGGCGGCCCCGTGGGGGTGGAGACCCTGGCGGCGGCCCTGGCGGAGGAGCGCGACACCCTGGAGGACGTGGTGGAGCCCTTCCTGCTGCAGCAGGGCTTCTTGCAGCGCACGCCGCGCGGCCGGCAGTTGAGCGAGACGGCGTGGCGCCACCTGGGCCGGATGCCCACGGGCAACGGCGCCCTGCCCCTTTGGGAGAACGATCATGGCGCCTGACACCCTGCCGCCGTCCGGGACCTTCGACGGGGCGCTGCACCGCTTTCCCGTGCGCATCTATTTCGAGGACACGGACGCCGCGGGCATCGTGTACTATGCCAACTACCTGAAATTCGCCGAGCGCGCCCGCACGGAGATGCTGCGCCGCATGGGCGCGGACCACAGCGGGCTCATGGGGGACACGGGGGCGGCCTTCGCCGTGCGCCATCTGTCGGCCGACTATCGCCGGCCCGCCCGGCTGGACGACGCCCTCCACGTGGTGACGCGCATCGACAGCGTGGGCGGCGCCACCCTGGCCGTGGAACAGACCGTCGAGCGCGACGGCGAGCCCCTCGTGGTG
>CAJXLG010000139.1 GCA_913055885.1 uncultured Rhodospirillales bacterium | reverse complement strand
CCGCCTTGTCGGCGTACCAGTGGCGCGACCCGGCGAGGGCGATGGTGGCGGTGGGGTAGGTCACGGCGTCCAGTTGCGCGTGGTACCGCTTGAGGGCCTCCAGCGCCCGGCGGCGCAGGGCGGGCGCGTCCTCGTCGCGCGCCCAGGCTTTCACCAGCGGGTCCTCGGCCAGGGTCCGGAACAGCGCCAGGGCCGGGGTGAGCACCCCCACCGTCTTCTCCTTGTGCCACAGCACAACGCGCTCGGCGTAGGCGCTGCCCAGTTCGCGCGCCACCCGTTCGCCTTCCAGCCACAGGGCGGCGAGGGCGAGGATGGTGATGACCCCGTAGGTGGCGCCGGTCACCGCCAGGGTGCGGCCCTTGAGGCCCCGCATCAGACCGTACGCCCCGGCCTTCCGCTGTGCCATGCATCTCCCCGCGTCGTCTCACGGCCACGTTGTCGTGTGGCGATACCATGCCAGGATGCGGGGGCCCGGAAAAGGGCGAAGGGAAACGAGGAAACGTTCCGTGAGGCCGGCGTTGACAACCGGCCGTCGGCTCCCGTTTCCTTGCCCCACAAGGGAAGAAACCGCCCGGGGGAGACCGGATGACCCGTCCCGATCGCGTGCTCGTCGTGGAGGACGAAACGGCCACCCGCCAGCTCATCACGAACTACCTGGAAAAGGAGGGGTTCGAGGTGAGCGAGGCGGCCACCGGCCAGGCATGCCGTGAGGCCCTGCGGCGGCGCAGCCCCGACGTGGTGCTCCTGGACATCAACCTGCCGGACGGCGACGGCCTGGAGATCGCCCGCGAGATCCGTGCCGGCTCGGCCACGGGGCTGATCTTCGTCACCCACCGCAGCGACGAGGTGGACCGCATCGTTGGTCTGGAGCTGGGCGGCGACGACTACCTCACCAAGCCCATCAATCTGCGGGAGCTCCTGGCCCGCGTGCGCAGCGTCCTGCGCCGGCGCGGCGCGGCCGTGGCCGCCGAGGAGGCCCAGCGCGACGTGGTCACCTTCGACGGCTGGATGCTGGACTTCACGCGCCGCGAGCTGGCCGATTCCCGGGGCAATCCCGTGCGCCTGACACGCGGCGAGTTCGACCTGCTGGCCGCCGTGGTGCACGCCGCCGGGCGCCCCGTGGCGCGCGATTATCTGGTGGAGGTGGTGGCCACGGGCGACAGCGACGCCTCCACCCGCACCGTGGACACCCTGGTGAGCCGGCTGCGCCGCAAGGTGGAGGAAGCACCGCGCGAGCCGCGGCTCATCGTCACCGTCCAGGGCATCGGCTACAAGATGGGGGTGCCCGTGGAATAACGGGTGCCGTCCGCGTCGTCCACGGCGGCCAGGACCCCGGCCAGGGTGGCGTCATCCGGCACAAGGTCCCGGAAAAGCGGCGGCTGCGCGGGGTCGGGCCGGGCCGGCGCCCATACCGTGTGATGGTCCAGGCCCAGGGCGCGGGCCTGGTCGCGGAAATAGGTGCGCGGCCAGGCCTCCGAGGCAATCTCCACCACCCGGCAGCCCGCCGGTGCGAAGGCCAGATTGGCCATGGCGGCGCCGTGCGGCGCCACCACCACCTCGGCCCGGGCGAAAAGCCGCACCTGATCGGCGACGCCGCGGCGGCCCGGGTCCACGGCGGTAAAGCCGCGCTCGGCCAGGGCGTCACGCAGGCGATCGGCGCCCAGAAGGCGGCGATGCGTGGCCTCTTCGCGCACCAGGAACAGCCGCCGGGGCGTGTCGGCGGGCACGCCGTCCGGCGCCAGCCCCGGGGCCAGGGCGGCAAGGCGCTGCCAGCGCGTCCACGGGGGTAGCAGGGGGACCAGCATTTCCGTTCCGACATGCGCCGACGGGTAGGCCATGGGCCGCAGCCGGTCCGCCGGGACGCCCAGCGCCCGCAGGGTCGCTTCCTGGAACGACGCACGGTCGTCGTTGATGAGGAGCGGCAGGCCGGCCAGGGCCGCATCGTCCAGTACGGCGGCCAGGCGCGGCAGGAAATCGCGCATCCAGTGGAAATAGTTGCGCGTCCCGCCCAGGGCGATCACCGGGCCGTCGTCATGGCGCGTCACCGGCCGGGGCTCCAGGACCGGCGCGCCGTTATCCACGTACAGCGGGCTGTGCTGGCCCGGCACGTCGAAGTGCAGGTCCACGTAGAGCCGGTCGCCGTGCCGGAGCCAGTGCTCGCCGCCCAGCAGGGTGGCCTCGCGCAGGCGCGCGAGGCACGGCCGGTGGGTTTCCGGATGATCGGACGGTGCCTCCCACGCCACCGGCGGGACGCCCCCCGCCGTCTCGACGGGCCCCGGGTACCACGGTTGGACGGCCGCTTCCGGGGCGTCGAAGAGCAGGCGCGGTGTCACCGGGCGGGCGGTCCAGGCCGTCACCCCGGGGGCGTCCAGCCCCAGGGCAGCCAGGCGGGCGACCGCGCCGTCCGCCACGGCGCCCGCGGCGACCTGGGCACCGCCGTGCTTGAGGCGCAGATACCAGTTGTCCGGCGCGTCGGCCAGGACATCGGCGAAGGCTTCGCGGCGCTCGCCGGCGTCGGTGATGGCGGCTTCCACCCGCCGGGCGAGCGTGGCGGCGACGTCCACGGCGTCGGGCATCACCCTCACCGCCCGCCGCGCCGCCGCGACGGCGGCAGCGTCGTCGGCGCCCTCGGTGGCGGCCAGCAGAAGATGGGCCAGGGTGCCGCGCGTTTCGGGGTCGTTCGGGTGGCGCGCCAGGGCCGCCTCGGCCCGCGCCACGGCCGCTTCCCGGAACCCCTTGGCGGCGAAGAGCCGCGCCTTGTACAGGTCGGGATCGGTCACGACGCCTCCCGGCTTACGGTACTGGGGTGTCACGCCTAGCGTGCCGGCGGCCGCGACACAAGGCCACGACCCCCTCGCCCGCACCCCGTGTTGACGCGGATAAGGTCCGCTTCTACGCTTTGGTTGATCATGGCTTTTTCCCGAGGGCGCTGCGCACCGGAGCCCGAAAAGCCCATCCCAGCCGAAAACCGAGGGGGCACGCATGGCGGTTGAGTTGACGGTGAACGGCGAACACCGGACGGTGGACGCCCTGTCGGACACGCCGCTCCTGTGGGTGCTGCGCGACGACCTGGGCCTGACGGGCACCAAATACAGTTGCGGCATCGGCGAGTGCGGCGCCTGCACGGTGCACCTGGACGGCCAGCCCGTGGCGGCATGCCAGGTTTCCCTGTCGCGCGCCGCGGGGCGCAGCGTCACCACCATCGAGGGCCTGGCCGGCGACGACGGCGGGCCGCACCCCGTGCAGGCGGCCTGGGTGGCGGAGAACGTGCCCCAGTGCGGCTTCTGCCAGTCGGGCCAGATCATGACGGCGACCGCCTTCCTGGCGCACACCCCCGACCCCGACGACGCCGCCATCGACGCCGCCCTCAGCGGCAACCTGTGCCGCTGCGGCACCTACCAGCGCGTCCGGCGGGCCGTGCGCCGCGCGGCCGCCACCATGCAGGAGGCCAAGTGATGGGTGTGGAAACGGCCAACAACCAGCGAACCCGCGTCAGTCGCCGCGCCTTCCTGAAGGCCGGCGCCCTGGCCGGCGGCGGCCTGCTTCTGGGCCTGCGGCTGCCCCCGACGGACGGGACGGCCGACGCCGCCGGGGCGGACGGGAACGCCCCGGAAGCGGACACGGCCTTCGCCCCCAACGCCTGGGTGCGCATCGACACCGACGACCAAGTGACGGTGCTGGTGGACCGCTCGGAAATGGGCCAGGGCGTGATGACCGCCCTGCCCATGCTGGTGTGCGAGGAGCTGGAGGCCGACTGGGCGCGCATCGGCACGCGGTTCGCCCCGGCCGATGAGGCGTACGCCAACCGTCTCCTGGGCAGCCAGATCACGGGCGGCTCCACGGCCATCCGCAACGCCTGGCAGCCCCTGCGCGAGGCGGGCGCCGCGGCGCGCACCATGCTGGTGGCGGCCGCCGCCCAGCGCTGGGGCGTGTCCGCGGAGACGTGCCGCGTGGAAAAGCAGGTGGTGCGCCACCCGGAAAGCGGGCGCAGCGCCCCCTTCGGCGACCTGGCGGCCGCCGCCGCCGAGCAGCCCGTGCCCGACAGCGTCGCCCTCAAGGACCCGGCCGCCTTCACCCTCATCGGCACGCCCACGGACCGCCTGGACGCGCCGCCCAAGGTGGACGGCTCCGCCCGCTTCGGCATGGACGTCCAGCTTCCCGGCCTGCTCACCGCGCAGGTGGTGCGCTGCCCGGTCCTGGGCGGCTCGGTGGCGTCGTTCGACGCCTCGGCGGCCGAAGCCGTGCCCGGGGTGCGCCACGTGGTGGAAATCGACTCGGGCGTGGCGGTCATCGCCGACGGCTACTGGCCCGCCTGGAAGGGGCGGGAGGCCCTGGATGTCCAGTGGGACTACGGGCCCCACGCCGGCCTGTCGTCCGACGCCATCGCCCAACAGTTCCGCCGCGACGCCGATGCCGGCAAGGCCGCCACGGCGCGCGACGACGGCGACACGGCGGCGGCCCTGGAAAACGCCTCGAAGACCGTGGAAGCGGAATACGAGGTGCCCTTCCTGGCCCACGCCTGCATGGAGCCCATGAACTGCACCGCCCGCCTCACGGATGACGGCGTGGAGGTGTGGGTGCCCACGCAGAACCAGACGGCATCGCAGGAGGCGGCGGCCGAGGTGGCCGGCGTGCCCAAAGAGAAGGCGCATGTGCACACGACGTATCTCGGCGGCGGCTTCGGCCGCCGGTCGCACACGGACTTCGTGCGCGACGCCGTGGCCTGCGCCAGGGCCGCCGGCGCCCCCGTCAAGGTGATCTGGACGCGCGCCGACACCACGCGGCACGATCGCTTCCGGCCGGCCACCTACAACCGCCTTGCCGCGGCCGTGGGCGACGGCACCGTCAAGGGCTGGCGGCACCACATCGTCGGGCCGTCCATCAAGGCCAACAACGACATGCTGGGCGGCGAGGCCGTCGATTCCTCCTCGGTGGACGGCGCCAAGGACCTGCCCTACGGCGTGGGCAACGTCCACATCGCCTACACCATGTCCAACACGCCCGTGCCCCTGTGGTGGTGGCGGTCCGTGGGCAACTCGCAGAACGGCTTCATCCGCGAGGCCTTCTTCGACGAGGCGGCGCGCGCCGCCGGGCGCGATCCCTATGAACTGCGCCGCGAGCTTCTGGCGGATCAGCCGCGCTACCGCGGCGTGCTGGAACGCGCCGCCGAGGCCGCCGGCTGGGGCGCCGGGCCGCGACACGGCGACGCCCGGGGCATCGCCCTGATGAAGAGCTTCGGCAGCTATTGCGCCGAGGTGGCGGAGGTCTCCGTGACGCCGGACGGGCGGGTGCGCGTCCATCGCGTGGACGTCGCCATCGACTGCGGCCCCGTGGTGAACCCGGACACCGTCACCCAGCAGATGGAAAGCGGCGTGGTCTACGGCCTGTCCGCCGCGTTCGACGAGGCCGTCACCGTGCGCCGGGGCCAAGTGGAACAGACCAATTTCGACAATTACGCCATCCTGCGCATGGACCAGATGCCCGAGGTGCATGTGCACATGGTGGCGAGCGACAGCAGCCCGGGCGGCGTCGGCGAGCCGGGCACGCCCCCCATCGCGCCGGCCGTGGCCAACGCCATCCTGGCGGCCACGGGCGAGCCCGTGCGCCGGCTGCCGCTCACCCGCGCGGGCTTCCGGCCGGCCTGACGGGCCCGTGACGGACGCCCACGCCGACGGCACCGACGCCGCCGTCCTGGCCGCCGCCGCCGACTGGCTGGCGGCCGGGCACGGGGTCCACCTGCTGACGGTGGTGCGCACCTGGGGATCGTCGCCGCGCCCCGCCGGGTCGCTCCTGGCGCGGCGCGACGACGGCCCCCTGGCGGGGTCCATCTCGGGCGGCTGCGTGGAGGCGGAACTGCCGCGCCACCTGCCCGACCCCGGGAATCCGCCGTGCGTCCTGACCTTCGGCGGCGACGACGCCGAGGCGGCGCGCCTCGGCCTGCCCTGCGGCGGCCGCCTGGCCGTGCTGGCGGAAGCCCTGACGCCCGGGGCCGACGGCCGCCTGCCCGGGGTGCGCGCCGCCGTGACGCGCGGCGAGACCCTGCTGCGCCGGGTGGCGTGGGCCGACGGCGGCGTCGCCCTGCACCCCGACGACGGCGGCCCCGACCTGACCGTGGACGACGACGCCGTGGCCAAGCGTTTCGGGCCGGCGTGGCGCCTTCTGGTGGTGGGGGCGGGCGACCTCGGGCAGCATCTCGCCGCCACGGGCCGGCGCCTGGGCTATGCCGTCACCATGGTCGAACCGCGGTCCGGACATGCGCCGGACGTCCCCGGCGCCGCCCTGGACACCCGCCCGCCCGACGAGGCGGTGGCCGCCTGGGCGCCCGACGCCCGCAGCGCCGTGGTGACCACGGCGCACGACCCCTGTGTGGACGATCCCGCCCTTCAGGCGGCCCTCGACTTCCCCGCCTTCTACATCGGCGCCCTGGGCTCCAGCCGCACCCACGCCCGGCGCTGCGAGCGCCTGCGCGGAGCCGGCGTAGGCGGGGCGGCCCTGGCGCGCCTCCGGGCGCCCGTGGGCCTGGCCATCGGCAGCCGCACCCCGGCCGAGATCGCCGTCGCCGTGGCGGCCGAACTGGTCGCCGTGCAGCGCGGCCGCGACCCGCGCGGCGCCCACGGGGCGGCCCCGTGATCGTCGGCGTTCTCGCCGCCGCCGGCCGGGGCACGCGCTATGGCGGCGACAAGCGCCTGGCCGCCCTGCCCGACGGCACGCCCGTCGCCGTCGCCGCGGCACGCGCCCTCCTGGACGGCGGCCTGGACGCGGTGGTGGCGGTGGTGCGCCCGGATGACGGGGCCGTCACCGAGGCACTGGCGGCGGCGGGGGCCGTGCCGGTGGCCGGCACGCGGGCGGCGCGCGGTCTGGGCGCCAGCATCGCGGCGGGCGTGGCGGCGCGGCCGGACGCCGGCGGCTGGCTGGTGGCCCTGGCCGACATGCCGTGGATCGCGCCCGCCACGGTGGCCGCCGTGGCGGCCC
>CAJXLG010000138.1 GCA_913055885.1 uncultured Rhodospirillales bacterium | reverse complement strand
GAGTCGGGTTTTGCCCGTCGCTGACCTGCTGGACGACGCCCTGGCCACGGCCGCGGGCATTGCCGGGTTGTCCGGGGTGGCCGTGCCGGCGTGCAAGGAGGCGGTCAACCGCGCCTACGAGACCACGCTGGCGGAGGGCATGCTTTTCGAGCGCCGGACCTTCCACGGGTTGTTCGCCACCGAGGATCAGAAAGAGGGCATGAGCGCCTTCGTGGAAAAGCGGTCACCGGACTGGAGGCACCGCTGATGGCGGGCGAGGTCGTGGTCACCACGCTCGAGACCCGTGACGGGCGCGAGCTCAAGCGCGTGCGTCTGCATGCCGAGCGCAGCCTCAACGCGCTCGACGAGTCCATGATCGCCAGCCTGCAGCCGGCCCTGGAGCAGTGGTCGACCGACGATCGTGTCGCCGGCGTATTCCTTGAAGGTACCGGCGAGCGCGCGTTCTGCGCCGGCGGCGATGTGGTGGGCGTCTATGGGGCCATGGTGGGGCAGCCGGTCGGCGCCCCTTGCCCTGAGGGCGAGGCCTATTTCGCTGCCGAATACCGTCTGGACTACACCATCCAGACCTATCCCAAACCCATCGTCACCTGGGGCGACGGTCTGGTCCTGGGCGGCGGTACCGGGCTGCTGGCCGGCAGCAGCCATGCGGTGGTCACCGAGCGCTCGCGGCTGGGCATGCCGGAGCTGCCGCTGGGCCTGTTCCCCGACGTGGGTGCGACGTTCTTTCTCAACCGGCTGCCGGGCCGGTTGGGTTACTACCTGGGCCTGACGGGGGTGCATGTCCACGGCACGGATATCTTCCGCCTGGGACTGGCGGATTACGTGATCCGCTCCGACCAGCGCGAGGCCGTGGTCACCGCTCTCCAGGAAGCGCAATGGGGCGATGACGGGCGTTCACGGCACGAGGCCGCTAGCCGCGCTCTGGCAAAGGTGCAGGAGCGCTTCGATGCCACGGGACCCGCCCCTCTGGCGGCGGCCTACGAGCGCATCCAGCGGCTTACGGATCACGCGACGCCCGGTGCGGTCATGGATGCTATCCGCACCGCGGCGGCGAGCGAGGAAACGCTGGACGTTGCCGTCCAGGGGCTGGATCGCGGTTGCCCGGTCTCCCAGGCGTTGTTCGATCGCCAGTACCGCAGCGGCTGGTCGTTATCCCTGGTCGAGTGTTTCCGCCGCGAATTCGCCATGGCGGTGAACGCCGTGCGTGGCCCGGATTTCCGCGAAGGGGTGCGGGCGCTGCTGGTGGACAAGGATCGGGCGCCCCAGTGGTCCGCGCCCAGCCTCGCCCAGGTTCCGGACGCGACTGTCGACGCCTATTTCCAGCTGCCCGCGGATTACCCGGTGCATCCGCTAGCGGATCTCACGACGACGCCGGACTCATGATTGGGCGCTGGGCCTGCTGGGCCGTGGACTCGTCCGGTGTCAGGGCCGCCAGGGTCTCCTCCAGCCAGGCCTCCAGGGGACCGAACAGGGTGGCCGGCCGGGTCAGGCGGGCGAGCTGCCGGGCCAGGACGTTCGGACCGTCGCGCCCCACCCAGTCGGTAAAGAGGCCGTCGCCCGCCAGGATGCGCTCGGCGAGCGGCCCGGTTTCCGCGGGCGCGCCCCGGTAGCGTGGCGCCTTGGCCCACGAATACCGTTCGCCGCCGTCTTCCATCAGGGGCTCGGTCCGGCCCGACCACGGGTGATGCCCGCCGGGGTCGCCCTGGTACCAGGAAAAGGCCGTGTGCTCGGCGATGTGGCCCTCGTGGAAGGGGCCGGTGTCCGCCCCGCGGGCGAATCCCGCCGGCACGAAGCGGCCGGCGCGGCCCGCCACCGCCGTTTCGGCGGGCAGCGGCAGGTTGCCGTAGGACAGAAAGGTGCCCGGTCCGGCGCCCAGGCGGTCGAGGCCCGCCTCGCGGCCGAAGCGCATCAGGAAGCCCGCATCGCTTTCGCGGTGGGCGGCGCTTTCCGCCAGCCAGGCGTCCAGGTCGGCCACACTGCGCACGGCCGCCCAGCGTTCCAGGGAGCAGCCGAGCACCTGGTCCTCGTACCACCGGCGCAGCGCCTTGACGATGTGGCGGCCCTGCTGCAGCGAGCGGGGTTCCGCCTTGTAGACCACGCCGCCGGGAACCATGAAGGAGGTGTGGGGCCATTGGCCGCCCACAAGGGCCACCAGCTCCAGGATGTGCTTGGTTTCGCGCACGGCCGCCACGCTCCGGGCGCCCGGCGGGTGGTGCTGCCCGCCCACGGGGGCGTAGCGCCGGCGCGCTTCGTCCGCGAGGCTGTGGTCCGCGTAGGCCGAATTGGCGAAATCCACCATGAACATCAAGAGCGACTGGCGCAGGTCGCTCTGGATCTGTTCCGCCATGAGCGCGGCGTTGCGCATCCGGATGGCGTTATCGGGCGGCGTGACGCCGGCCACCTGGTCCAGGGCGCGGGCCGCGGCGGCCAGGTGGGTGGTGCTGCAGATGCCGCAGATGCGCGGTGTGACCACCAGGCTGTCCATGGGCGCCCGGTCCACCAGCATGCGCTCGAACCCGCGGAAAAGCGTGCCGCGGCTCCACGCCTCGGCGACGCGGTCGTTTTCCACGGCGACCCGAACTTCCAGGTCGCCCTCGACGCGGTTCAGGGGAACGTCGCAGTGAATGCGCTTGCCGCCCATGGGTCAAACCTTGGTCCGGCGATGGGTGAGGCGTGCCGGTGCGGCGGCCGCGGCCATGGTCTTGTAGGCCATGTAGTGGGCGCGATCGATGCCCATGGGAAGGTCCACGGGCACGCCCTCGATGTTGCGGGTCTGGAAGAAGGGGAAGGGCTGCGGAAAGGCGGGGCTGGTGCAGCCGAAGCACGGCACGCCGGCGCGCGTCTTGGACGAGCGCCGGTTCCACAGCAGGACGTTGCACGGCCCGCCCACCAGGGGGCCGTGGCACCCCTTGTGGAAGAACAGGCACCCCTTGTGGCCGAACTCCTCTTCTTCGACGCGGTATTCGTGGTACTCGTTCCGGCTGCACCCCTGGTGGACCATCATGCCGTACCACTCGCGCGGCCGCTGATAGCTGTCCAGCTCCAGGGGCGTCCCGTTCACCAGGGCCGTCAGGGTGCCGCTCACCACCTCGGGATGGCAGGGACAGCCGGCAAGGTTGACGACCGGCCAGCCCGCCCGCGAGCGGAATCCCTCCCCCAGCAGGCCGCCCGGGGCCTCGCGCCGGAACTGGAGGCCGGTGGCGTCCATGACGTCGTCCACGCCGAAACCGCCGAAGGCGGCGCAGGTTCCCGCGGCGACGACGTAGCGGGCACGCCGGGCAAGGGCGGCGGCGAAGTCGCGCTTGGGCCGGCCGCGATGGGTGTCGAACAGGCCGGTGCCGTCGGGCCCCTGCACCACGGATCCCTCCACCACCAGGATGTCCAGGGGCGTCTCGTCCGCGAGGATGCGGTCCTCCAGGGCCTGGCGCTCCCCCGGGGCCGTGTCGGTGAGGGACGGATGCCACAGCACCCGGATGCCCAGGTCGTCCAGGAGATCGGGCAGATCGGGCGACTCCACGTTCAGGAAGGACATGGTGTCGCCGCCGCATCCGCCGTGCTGCAGCCAGTAAAGGGTTGGCATGCGTTTTCCCCCTCGTTCCGGGCGCACCTGCTCAAGAACGCGCCTGACGTTCGCCCGGCAAATACGCCGAACCCATAGCAGTCATGGCGGCCCCTGTCCACGCCGCCACGCAACAGAGCGGGGTTTCCCCGCCGGGCTTTTCGCCCGATGCGCGGAACGGCCCGGCCGGAAACCCGTTTCCGCTCAAGGTTCGGGCGCGTTCTCGGGCGCCGTGAGGGGAAGCGTCAGCGTCGTGGTGGTGCCGTGCCCCGGCGTGCTCGCCACCGTCACCTCGCCGCCGAGGTTGCGCGTGACAAGGCTGTGGACGATGGAAAGCCCCAGGCCGGAGCCGCCGCTGCCGCGTCGCGTGGTGAAATAGGGATCGAAGATGCGGGCCTTCTCGTCGGCGTCCATGCCCCGCCCGTCGTCCCGGAACGTCAGCGTCACGGCGCCATCGGCCGGCGGTGTGACGGTGAGGTCGATATGGCCGCCCGGGGTGTCCCCGAAGGCGTGCATGAGGGCGTTGGTCACCAGGTTGCCGAAGATCCGGAACAGGGCGCCGGGGTAGCCCTCCATGACGATACCGGCGGGGCATTCGAAGGTCAGGGTGTGGCCCGCCTTGCGCACGCGGGGCCGCAGGCTGGCGGCGATCTCCTCCAGATAGGTGGCGAGATCGAAGGTGCGGCGCTCGTCGTGCGCCTGGTCCACCGCCACTTCCTTGAAGCTGCCGATGAGCTCGCCGGCCCGGTGGATGTTCCGGGTCATGAGCTGGCTGGTTTCACGCACCGTCTCAAGAAAGCCGTTCAAGTCGCTGCGTTTCAAGGAGCCTTCGGCCGCCCGGGCCTGAATGCGGGCGGCCTCGTCGTCGAGGAGGCTGGCCCCGGAGAGGGTGTTGCCGATGGGGGTGTTTAGCTCGTGGGTGACGCCCGCCACCAGGTGCCCCAGGGAGGCCATCTTTTCCGCCTGGAGAAGTTCCTGCCGGCTTTCCTCGGCGCGTTCCAGGGCGTCCTGGCTCTCCCGGCGGGCCGCCCGCAGCGCCTCTTCCATGTGCTTGCGGCCCGTGATGTCGTACATCCAGACGATGAGCACCGTCTCGCCCTCGTAGGCCAGCCGCTCCATGGTCATGAGGACGTGCCGGGCGTCGCCTTCGGCGGTGCGCAGGGCCACCTCCTCCTCGCGCACGCGGCCGTCGCGGTCCACCTTTTCGATGAGCTCGCGGCGGCGCGCGCTGTCCTGGTAATAGGCGACGGCGTTGCGGCCCGTCATGGCGTCCGGCATCTCGTCCAGCAGCTCGGCGAGCCGGGGATTGGCATAGCGGATGGTGCCGTCCTCGCGGGTGATGGCCATGGCGATGGGGCTGCGTTCCAGCAGGACGCGGAAGCGCTCGGCGTAGGCGCGCAGGTCGGTGCTGGTCCGCTCCCGCGACGTGACGTCGAACACGAGGCCCACGATGCCGGCCACGCGGCCGTCGGCGTCCGTGTAACACGCCTTGGTGAACGCCACGGCGCGCTCTTCGCCGCTGCTGGTGACGACCGGGGCGACGTACTGCTGCGTGCCGCCCGGTCCCTCGGCGAGCAGGGCGGCGTCGGCCTCGGCGTAGGTGCGGGCGCGCTCGGGCGGCGCCACGTCATGGACCGTATGGCCCAGGATGTCGTCGGGGGACAGGGCAAGGAAATCGCAGAAGGCCCGGTTGCAGCGGCGATAAACGCCGTCCGCGTCCTTGAAGAACAAGGGAACGGGCAGGGCATCCAGAAGGCGCTGGCCGGGATCGTCCGCCGTCACGCGCTCATCCCCCTTCAGGCACGCATCAGGACCATGAAAACCGGCCCAGGGTCAGGCCGTCAAGAGGCACGCCGGGCGTGTGCCCCGCGAGGGTGTCCGTAATGACGCGTGCGGAGCCGCAGGCCAGGGTCCATCCGAGGCTGCCGTGGCCCGTATTGAGCCACAGGTTGTCGTAGCGCGTGGGGCCGAGGACGGGCACGCTGTCGGGCGTCTTGGGGCGCAGGCCGCACCAGGCGCGGACGTTGTCCGGGCGCGCGCCGCAGCCGGGGAAGAGGTCCAGGGTGTTGTTCAGGGTGAGCTGGATGCGGCTGTCGCGGCACGCCGTGGACCAGCCGTCCAGCTCCGCCGTGCCGGCGGCCCGCAGGGCGGGGCCCAGCCGGCTGAAGACCATCTTGTGTTCGTCGTCGGTGATGCTGACGTCGGGGGCCCGGGCGTCCGTCGCCAGGGGCACGGTGATGGAGTAGCCCTTGGCCGGATAGACGGGCAGCCGGATGCCCAGCGGTGCCAGGAACAGGGGCGAGAAGCTGCCCAGGCACACCACGTAATCGTCGCCCTGGATGAGCCCCTCGTCCGTCTCCACGCCCGTGATCCGGCGCCGCCGATGGTGGACGCGGCGGAGGGCGTTGCCGAAGCGGAAGTCCACCCCCAGGCCCACGGCCTCGGCCGCCAGGCTGACGGTGAAATTGTGGGCGTCGCCGCTCTCGTCGCCGGGGCTGTACAAAGCGCCGGTGAGGCGCGGCGCGGCGTCGGCCAGGGCGGGTTCCAGGCGCACCGCCTCCTCGACGCTCACCGGGTAGCGGTCGAGGCCGGCGTCGCGCATGGCGGAGGCGACGCCTTGCGCGTGGGCGAATTCCGCGGGGTCGCGGTAGACGTGCAGGATGCCCCGCCGGCGCTGGTGGTAGTGCATGCCCGTGCTGTCGCGCAGTTCGCCCAGGCTCTCCCGGCTGTACAGGGCCAGACGCAGGATCTTCAGCATGTTGCGGCGGCTGCGGCCGTCCGGGCAGTTGGCCAGGAAGCGCAGGCCCCAGGCGAAGAGCTTCGGATCGGCACGCAGGCGGAAGAGCAGGGGGGCATCGTCGCGCCCCAGCCAGCGCACCAGCTTGCGTGGCGTGCGCGGATTGGCCCAGGGGTCGGCGTGGGCGGGGGCGATCTGCCCGCCGTTGGCAAAGCTCGTCTCCAGGGCCGGGCCCGGCTGGCGGTCCACCACGGTGACGGCGAAGCCCGCGCGGGCCAGATAATAGGCTGTGGTGACGCCAACGACCCCGGCGCCCAGCACGACGACCTTCAACACGCCCTCCTCACGGCTGGAAACGGCCCTTCAAGCATGAGGGCGCGGCGGGGACGTTGCAAGAGGCCGGCCCGGGCGCCTACCCTCTGCATCAGCGCGCTCACCAGCCGGGGAGGCCCTGCCGTGTTTCCTGCCGATGCCGTGCTTCTCGACACCGACAGCATGTATGCCGCCGACCGCGCCGCGGCGGAGCAGTACGGCGTGCCCGCTTCGCGCCTCATGGAGGCCGCGGGCTGGGCGGTGGCGCGCACGGTGATGCGGGCGTACCGGCGGCAGCCGGTCACGGTCCTGGCCGGCCCCGGCAACAACGGCGGCGACGGGGTCGTGGCGGCGCGCCATCTGGCGCGCG
>CAJXLG010000137.1 GCA_913055885.1 uncultured Rhodospirillales bacterium | reverse complement strand
CGCTTCCACCATGACGAAATGGCACGGGGCCAGGACGTCCCGAAGCACCTGCCGGGCGATGGCGTGATCGTCCACGATGAGCGCCCGCGCTCCAGGCGGGCCCGGGCATTGCGGGACGGCCGGGAGCGCCTCGCTCACGGGCAGGGTCAGGGTGAAGGTGAAGCGGCTGCCCCGGCCCGGCTTGGACTCCAGGCCCAGCTCGCCGCCCATGGCGGCCACGAGGCGGCGGCTGATGACGAGCCCCAGGCCCGTGCCGCCGTACTCCCGGGTGGTGGAGGTGTCGGCCTGGGTGAAGGACTGGAAAAGCCTGGCCTGCTGCTCGGCGGTCATGCCCACGCCCGTGTCGGCCACGCCGAAGCGCAGGGTCGCCGTCTCGGCATCCCGCGCCACGAGGTCCACGTCCAGGGACACGGCGCCCTCCCGCGTGAACTTGATGGCATTGCTCAGGAGGTTGGTGAGCACCTGGCCCAGCCGCAGGGAATCGCCCACCAGGGCATGCGGCACGTCGGGCCGGACGTGGAACAGAAGCTCCAGGCCCTTGTCGGCGGCGGCGGTGCCGAAGAGCGTGCGCATCTGTTCCATGAGGTCGCTCAGGTGGAAGGGTCGCGGGTCCAGCTCCAGCCTGCCGGCCTCGATCTTGGAAAAATCCAGGATGTCGTTGATGATGCCCAGCAGCAGGCGCGACGATTCGTAGATCTTGTTGACATAGTCGTGCTGCTGCGGGTCAAGCGATGTCTGCAACAGAAGCTGGCCAAGGCCGATGACGGCGTTCATGGGCGTGCGGATCTCGTGGCTCATGTTGGCCAGGAACTCGCTCTTGGCCTCGTTGGCCCGCTGCGCCTCTTCCTGGGCCTGTTCCATGGCCAGATGCAGGGCCTTGCGACCGGTGATGTCCTCGTTGATGCCCACCACGCGCTCGATGGTTCCGTCCTCCCCCGGAATGGCCTGGGCCATGGCCTTGATGGACCGGATTTCGCCGTCGCCGCGCCGGATGCGGAACTCCGATTCATAGGGCTCGCCGGTGCGCATGCCCTGTGCCAGATCGGCTTCCGCCTGATCGCGGGTGTCTTCCGTGAGGGCCTGCCGCCAGATCTCCACCGAATGGTCGAAGGTGGCCGGATCGAGCCCGTAGATGCGGAACATCCCATCATCCCATGTCAGATGGTTGGTCCGCACGTTAAGGTCCCAGATGCCCAGGTCGGCGGCCCGCGTGGCCAGCCGCAGGCGCTCCGTGAGCTGTTGCCGGACCGCCTCGGCCTCCTTTTCGGCGGTGATGTCGCGGCCGGTGCCGCGGAACCCGATGAGCCGGCCGTCGTCGTCCAGGATGGGCAGGCCGCTCACCCGCTGCTGCACCACCGTGCCGTCCGGACGGATGGAGCGGTGTTCCAGCGCCTGCCAGGGTTCCTTGTTGGCGGCGCAGTGGTCGAGAAATTCCCGCACCCGGGCGGCGTCGGAGTCGGGCATGAAATCGAAGGGCGAATAGCCCACGATATCCCCTATGGACCGTCCCAGGAGCGGTTCCGCGGCGGAAGTCACCAGGGAATAGCGGCCCCGCGCGTCGATCTCCCAGATGTACTCGCCGGCGGCGTTGGCGACGTCGAGGAAGCGTTTCTGGCTCGCCTCCAGCGCCCGCTGGGTCTCCTTCTGTTCCGTGATGTCGCGGAAAACGGCCAACAAGCGCGACGTGCCCGCGAAGTCCAGCAGCACCACCGAGACCTTGACGTCGATTTCCGAGCCGTCGGCCCGGCGGTGCCGGGTCTCGAAATCGTCCCGGCCCTGGCGCATGATTTTTTCAACGTGAGCAGCCACGTCGTCGGGCCCCTCGACAGCTTCGTAATCGGCGATCCGCAGTTGGGCGAAGGTCTCCGCCGTACAGCCGAGCTGTTCGGGGGCCCGGGCGTTGAAGGTCACCGGCAGCCCGGTTTCGGGATCGAGCAGGACCGTGGCATCGGGGTAGAGCTCGAACAGGGTGCGGAAGCGCCCTTCCTGTTCCTTGCGTTCGCTGATGTCGCGGACGATGCCGACGAACTCGCGCGGCGCGGTGAGCCCCGTGTCGCCCACGTTCAGCTCCATGGGGAAGGTGGTGCCGTCCCGGCGCAGCCCCGTGACCTCGCGGCCTATGCCGATGACCCGTTTCTCCCCCGTTTCCTCGTAACGGCGCATGTAGCCGGTGTGCTGGCTGCTGTAGGGCTCCGGCATCAGGCGGTTGAGGTTGTCGCCGAGGATTTCGTCGGCCGCGTAGCCGAAAAGTTTTTCCGCCGCCGGATTGAAACCGCGGATGGTGCCCCAGTCGTCGGCCGTGATGATGGCATCGCCCGGGGTCTTGAAGAGGGCTTCCAGGCGCTGGTTGGCGTTTTGCAGGTCCGCCTTCAGGCGGTGGTGCCGCAGGGTGTAGCGGATGGTGCGGGCCAGGCGGTCGGGGTCCAGCTCGTTCTTGGTGAGATAGTCGTGGGCCCCGGCCTCCAGGGCCTCCATGGCCGTTTCCGGGGAATCGTGGCCGGTCAGCACGATGACGGGCACATCGCCCACGCGCGCCATGACCCTGGGGACGGTGGCCACCCCCCGGGAATCGGGCAGCGCCAGATCCATCAACACCACGTCCACCGGCTGCCCGGCCACGGCGTCGGGGATCTCGGCCAGGGTGGCCGCCTGCACCAGGTCGAACCGGGTCGCGGCGATCGCGGCCAGGGTGTGCCGGACCAGCTTGGCCTGCGCCGGCTGGTCCTCCACCAGCAGGACGCGGACGGTGTCCATTGGCTGTTCGGGCATGGAGCGCGGCACCTCCCGGCCTGCGCGCTTGAGCCCGGCCGCGGCCCCTGGGTCGCGCCCGGGTTCAGGCCGACGTCATGGCAACGCCCCGGGGGATTTTGGCCTCCGGGACATCGCCTTGCAGCCCTGGCACGGCCGGCGCGGGCGGCGCGCCGGTCCGCGCCATGGATCAGTAAACCGGCCGCACGCCGTGGGCCGTGGAGCGGCGGTCCAGCTCCTCGAAAAAGGTGTGGACGTGCTTGAGCACCTGGGCGCCGTGGCGGCGCTTCACCTCCAGCGCGCCGTTGGAGGTCATGACCTGGCGCCTGAGTTCCAGGAACAGGGCGTTCATGAGCTTGAAGAAGGCGCGTTCCGAGAGCCGCCACGTGCGTTCCCAGGAACGCGGGTTCTCCGGCACCTTGTCCAGGTTGTTGTTGATGGTCTGGATGAGCCATTCCTGCCGCCGGTCGAAGCGCTCGAAATAGCGCGCCATGACCGTCAGGATGTCCAGGACGAGGCGCTGGGCGTCGGGGTCGGCGTAGGCCTCGTCCCAGTGGATGCCGTCCTCGTCGCGGTAGCGCTCCACGATCTCGCGGCAGCGTTCCTGGAAACGCTCGTACCGCTCGGCCCCGATCATCATGGTGATGGCGGTGACGAAGCCGGGGATCATGCGCCGCGACAGGGCGGCGGTTTCCTCGTCGCCCTCGTCACCCTCGCGCGGCGGGAAAAGGTGGGCGAAGCGGGCCACCATGAAGCGGTCGAAGGGCCGCGTGCGCATGCGGTCGTAGGGGCTGCCGGCGGGGGCGCTGCGCCGGGCCTTGCGGGAACTCTTGGCCGTCTCCGCCTGTTCGCCGGCGCCGTTGCCGTTGAGTACCGCCTGACCCTGGGTGTCCGTGTAGCCCACCGTCTCTTCGTGCTCGGGGCTCTTCTCCTCGGCCACCTCGTGGCAGCACTCCTCGCTCGCCACCTCGAACAGGAAGTGTTTGCGTGCCGGGATCTCCTTGAAGTTTTCCGCCAGCTCGCGGATGCGGTCGATGGACAGGCGGTCGCCGGACTGCCGGGTCTCGCGGGCGAGTTGGGAGACGAAGGCGTCCACGAGGCTCTTGCCCACGGTTTCGCACCGGCGGGGCACGTCCTGCTCGGCGCCGCCGCCCCGGGCGGTGCTGGCGTTCGGCTTTTTCCTTGTCTTGCTGCCGTCCTCGGCGTTCATGACCAGCCCTTTTCGGCCCCCGCGTCTTCGGCCCGCACACGCTCCCGGCCGGAATCGCGCCCCCCGGATGCCGTCCATCCTGGACCCCTCCGGCCGTTGAGGCAAGACGTGCTTTCGCATCAGGCATGCACGCGTGCGGCGGCCCCCGCGTCGTTGACTCCCGGGCTTTCTGGGGCCTACGCTTTTTCCTCGTCACGCCCTCGAAGAAGCCCCTTAAGGCCTCCCAGAAGCTCGGAAAGAAGCCATGTCCGGCGCGGTTTCCCTGTCCATCGCCGCAGCGCAGCTCGACCCCACCGTCGGCGACATCGGCGGCAACGCCGCCCGCATTCGCGAGGCGCGCGCCCGCGCCGCCGAGGCGGGCGCCGACCTCCTGGTGACGGCGGAACTCGCCATTTGCGGATATCCGCCGGAGGACCTGGTGCTCAAGCCCTCGTTCCAGGACGAGAGCATGGCCATGGTGCACAACATGGCGGCGGAGACGGCCGACGGCGGCCCGGCCGTCCTGGTGGGGACGCCGTGGCGCCACGGCGACCACGTCTATAACGCGGCGGTGCTGCTGGACGAGGGGGTGGTCAAGGCGGTGCGTTTCAAGCGCCACCTGCCCAATTACGGCGTTTTCGACGAGGAGCGGCTGTTCCACGCCGGGCCGCTGCCGGAGCCCGTGGACGTCCGCGGGCTGCGCGTGGGGGTCATGCTGTGCGAGGACATGTGGTATCCCGACGTGGCGAGCCACCTGCGCGGCCACGGCTCGGCGCTCCTGGTGGTGCTCAACGGCTCGCCCTTCGAGCTGGGCAAGGTGGACGTGCGTCTGGAGCATGCCCTGGGCCGGGTGGGCGAGACCCATCTGCCGCTGGTCTACGTCAACCAGGTGGGCGGCCAGGACGAACTGGTGTTCGACGGCGCCTCCTTCGTCCTGGACGGCGACGGCCGCATGCGCGCCCGCGCCCCGTCGTGGCGGGAGGCCGTGGAGGTCTCCCACTGGGCCTGTGACGCCGAGGGCTGGTGCTGCCCCCAGGGCGAGGTGGCGGCGCCGCTGGACGACTGCGAGGACATCTATCAGGCCCTCAAGTGCGGCCTGCGCGACTACGTGGCCAAGAACGGCTTCCCGGGCGTCATCGTGGGGCTGTCGGGCGGCATCGACAGCGCCCTGACGGCGGCGGTGGCGGTGGATACCCTGGGCCCCGACCGGGTGCACTGCGTCCTCATGCCGTCGCCCTACACGGCCCGCGAGAGCGTGGAGGACGCGCGCGAGCTGGCGGCGCTGCTGGGCACGGAGCTCACCACCATCAACATCGAGCCGGCGATGGAGGCGTTCCAGGGGATGCTGTCGGACGCCTTCGCCGGCACGCCGCCGGGCACGGCCGAGGAGAACGTGCAGGCCCGCGCGCGCGGTATCATCCTCATGGCCCTGTCCAACAAGCGCGGCGACATGGTGGTCTCCACGGGCAACAAGTCGGAGATGTCCGTGGGCTACGCCACCCTCTACGGCGACATGGCGGGCGGCTATTCCGTCCTCAAGGACGTCTACAAGACCACGGTGTTCCAGCTCTGCCGCTGGCGCAACGGCCAGCGGCCGCACGGCGCGCTGGGGCCCGCCGGCCAGGCCATTCCCGAGCGCATCATCAGCAAGCCCCCCTCCGCCGAGCTCAAGCCCAACCAGAAGGACCAGGACACCCTGCCGCCCTATGACGTCCTCGACCCCATCCTGAAGGGCCTCGTGGAGGACGAGAAGGCGGTGCGCGAGCTGGTGGTGGCCGGCTTTGACGAGGCGGTGGTGGGCCGCGTGTGGCGCATGCTCAACCAGGCGGAATACAAGCGGCGTCAGGCCCCGCCCGGCGTCAAGATCACCCCGCGCGCCTTCGGCCGCGACCGCCGCTATCCCATCACCAACGCTTTCCGGCTCGGCTGACCCCGCATGACCCTTCACGTCCGTTTCGCGCCCAGCCCCACCGGCCGCCTGCACGTGGGCAACGCCCGCATGGCGCTCATGAACTGGCTGTACGCCCGCCGCCACGCGGGCGCCTTCACCCTGCGCCTGGACGACACCGATGCCACGCGCAGCGACCCCGCCCTGGAGCAGGCCATCCGCGACGACCTGCGCTGGCTGGGCCTGGACTGGGACGCCGAGTTCAACCAGTCGGCGCGCCTGGATGCCTACGATGCCGCGGCCGAGCGGCTCAAGGCGGCGGGCCGGCTCTATCCCTGCTACGAAACGCCCGAGGAGCTGGAGAACCGGCGCCGCCGCCAGCGCCGCATGGGCAGGCCGCCGCGCTATGACCGCGCCGCCCTGGACCTCACGGCGGCGGACATCGCTCGCCTGGAGGCGGAGGGCCGGCGGCCGCACTGGCGCTTCAGGCTGGACGATACCGTCGTGGCATGGACGGATCTGGTGCGGGGTGACCTCCACGTGGACACGGCGAGCGTCAGCGACCCCGTGCTCATCCGGGCGGACGGCACCTACCTCTACACCCTGCCATCGGTGGTGGACGACATGGACAGCGGCGTGACCCACATCATCCGGGGCGAGGACCACATCACCAACACGGGGGTGCAGATGGCGATCTTCCGCGCCCTCGGCGCCACGCCGCCGGATTTCGCCCATCTGCCGCTGCTCTCCGACGCCGGCGGCGAGGACCTGTCCAAGCGCTCGGGCGGCGGCACGCTGCAGGAAATGCGCGACGACGGCATCGAGCCGCAGGCGCTCGCCGACCTCCTGGTGCATCCCGGCGGCGAGGACCGCGACCCGCCGCTGCGGGTGCGCGACCTGGCGGCGGATTTCGAGCTTCCGGTGAGCGGTGGCGCGCCGCGCTTCGACCGCAACCGTCTGGAACACCTGAACGGCCGGGTGCTGCACAAGCTGCCCCGGGACGCCGTGGCCGACCGCCTGGCGGCGCTCGGCTGCGGCGACGCGGGGGAAGCCTTCTGGCATGCCGTGCGGCCCAACCTGACGCGCCTCGCCGACGCCGCCGACTGGTACGCCATCGTCTTCCGGCCCATTACGCCGCCGGCACCCGCCGACGAGGACGAGGCG
>CAJXLG010000136.1 GCA_913055885.1 uncultured Rhodospirillales bacterium | reverse complement strand
CCCGCCGTCCCCGCCCCGACGACGACGAAGTCGTGCATACCCGAACTGACGCGCCGAGAATGAATACGTTGTCGGTCACACTGGCGTCCGGTCGCGGGGTATAAACGGACAGGCGGCGTATCATTCCGCATGAACGTCACGTGCGACGCCGACGGTCACGGCGATGCGCGACCCGTAGACGATCCGCAAGAGGAGGTCCCGGCCCCGGTGGTCGGTGCCGAGGGGGTGGGCCAGGCGGCCCGGCCCGGCGGCGTTTTCCAGGCCGGTGGCTCAAGGGCAAGGTCGGCGTAGTGCTGCCGGATGTGCTTCGCCAGGCCCCCCAGGGTGCCCACGTACCAGAAGCGGATGGCGAGCCGCGACGCGTTGGGGGCGAGACCCAGGACGTAGAACCGGGTTTGCTCGTCCAGGGCCGGGTCCACGTCGGCCAGGGGGCGGCCCTTCTCGACGGCCGCCATGGCCTGGCTGAGCTTGTCGATTTCGCCCTCGCCCGACGGGTTGAAGAAGGCGGCGCCCCAAACCTCGGCGGCACTGGCCGAGTCTTCCTCCGGCGCCTCCGCCCAGAATATCGCCGTGGTATCGCCCACCCGCACCCGCTGATGCGCCATCTCCGGTTCGTTCAGGAGATGGTTCAGGGCCGTGGTGTAGGCGAAGGCGGCATAGCGCGACACGGGCGCGTTGGCCCCCTGGCTGTTGCCGTAGGATTCGAAGGCGTCGAGGTTGAAGGAGACGATGGAGGCGCCGCTGCTCTGCGCCCCGACCACCCCCTTGATGGCTGGATGCAGGCGGGCCAGCGGCCGCTGCTCGCCCGTCACCAGACAGGGGGCCACATCGGCATCCTGGTCCAGATGGTCCTGCCAGAGTCGGGCCACTTCGCGCTTTTCGTGCAGGTACTCGGCCTCCCCCTCCAGCCGGAACACGAAATTGACGTCCAGATACATGGGGTCCGCGTGAAAGGGCGCGTCGGCGAAGTGTTCCGGCCGCCATTTTTCAAGGAAGGCCAGGAAGGCCCGCAGCCCCGGGTCCTCGGTATCGGCCAGGCGCTTTTCATGAAGGGCCCGGAAAGCGTCGTGCTGGCGTTCGCTGGTCTTGAACCCCTGGGTGGCCTGCTTGTCCGCCGTGACCCCGAGGGCAAAACCCGATTTGTCCCACAGAAAGAAAGAGCGCGGGGTGGTGCCCGGCCGCTTGAACGACTGCGGCACGGTCATGCGCCCCGGGCGGGGCTTTTTGCCGCTGGTGTCGCGCAGGTCGGCGCATGCCGTGACGTTCCCCGCCGTGTCCAGCACCACGGCGAAGCTGATGTTCTCCCGGCTGAAACCGTAGGCGGGTACCGCGCCCTTGTCGGCCAGGCGCTCATAGTACCGGGTCAGGGCCGTCAGGATCATGTTTTCACCGCGTCGCTGTCGAGGGCGGGGACGTCCACGGTGCCGTCGTGCATGACGGCCCGGAAGAAATGCGGCGTAATGGCATCACGACCGAAGGTGAAATCGTGAAGCATCCAGCCCAGGTCCTTCTCGGCCGGCACCTCGCGGTGCGGATCGGGCACGGCCTCGTCGTCCGCCATCCAGCGGAACCGGGCGGGAAATTCCCGGGTGCCCAGATAGGGCATGTGGAAGCACTGGCCCTTCTCGGCGCGGCGGCGGAAGGTGTCGCGGTGCTTGCCAGCGTTTTCGTCGTCCCCGGCCCGCTCCGTGAACGCGAAATGCGCCTCGATGACGTAGTCCACATCGCGCAGCACGGTGGCGGCCCGCTGCTGCCGGTCGTCGTCCACAAAGGCGTGCAGCCCCTGTGTCGAGCCCGCCTTCATGGCCGTCCTGGCGTTCCCGGCGGGAACCTTGTGGCCCACCTCGTTACGCCGCAGGGTCTCGAAACGGATGGGCGACAGGACGTGGATGCGATCCACCACCCAGCGGATGGCCGGTTTCCAGTGAATGGCCTCCAGGATGCCGCGCGCGGCGGAGGGTGTCATGACGTCATAGGACACACGCTCCACCTTCATCTCGGGCCGCGAGAAACAGGCCCGCTCGCCCCACACCCGCAATCTGACACCGTAGCTCATGGCTGCCTCTCGTCGTGACGACACGCTCACAGGATGGATGCTTCCGGGCTCAGGTACCCCGCCCGGGCCGGGTCGAGGCCCACGGCCCCGTCATAGGCGTCGGGATAGGCCTGCCCCCTTGCCCGGCCGCTGTTGACCAGCACCGGGAACTGCTGCCCCAGGCGTTCCTCGGCGGCGTATTGCACGACGCCTTGGTCCACCAGCGCCTGGTGGGTGGGCGGCGGCAGGGGCACCGTGTAGCGTTGCAGGATGCGCGCCGTGCCGCCCACGTCGTCCGTGTGGGCCAGGCCCTCGATGGCCTCCCGGGCCGTGGTGTCATAGGGGATGATGACGGGACGCTGGTCATCGTCGATCATGCGGAAGTTCGCCGCCATGAAATCGAAGGGCAGGTCCCTGACCGGCCCCTTGACGGCCTCCAGGAGTCCCGCGCGGTCCAGGGCCCGTTTGTCGGCGCTCTCCCGCTCCCAGAAAACGTGACGGAAATAGGCGTCGATGGCATCCGGGGACAGATGGTCGCCCGCCCGGACCCGCATCAGCTCGCGGGTCGCCTGGGCGAACCGCCGCACTTCACGGGGTGCGTTCCAGTCGGCCGGGCGGAAGACGTAGACGGGGCTTTCCGACGGATGGCGCGTGTTGCCGCGATTGCACCGGCCCGCCGCCTGGGCGATGGCGTCCAGCCCCGCTTCCGCGCGGTAGACCACGGGGAAGTCCACATCCACGCCCGCCTCCACCAGGGCCGTGGCGATGACCCGGCAGGGCCGGCCCTCCTTCAACCTGGCGTGAATGTGGTCGAGCACCTCGGCGCGGTGCTGCGGGCACATGCGGGTCGTCAGGTGGAAGGCGCCGGGCCGATCCGCGATAAGGCGATAAACGTCGCGCGCCTGGTCGCGGGTGTAGACGATACACAGGACCTGTTCGTGCCCGGCACAGGCCTCGGCCAGAGCCGCGTCGTCCAGCGGCGTTTCCAGGTATGCCAGGCGCACGCGACGAAAGGCCTCGTGAAGGGCGTGCGGGTCCGGGGCCAGTTCGCGGTCGGCGGTCAGGCCGGGGAGGCCGTCGGGCAGGCCGTGGCCCGGATCGTCTGCCCGATCGCGCACGGCGGGCTGGGTGGCCGTGCACAGGACGACGGACGCCCGATAGTTGCGCGTAAGCTCGTCCAGGGCGGCGAGGCACGGCCGCAGCCTGTCCAGGGGCAGGCTCTGGGCCTCGTCCAGGATGACCACGCTCCCGGCGATGTTGTGCAGCTTGCGGCAGCGCGCCGGCCGGTTGGCATAGAGGCTCTCGAAGAACTGTACCGCCGTGGTGACCACCACCGGGGCGTCCCAGGTCTCCATGGCGCGGTTGAGCTTGTCGCGGGCATCCGGCGCCTGTCGGCCGTCGTCCACGAAATTGCTGTGGTGTTCCAGGACGGCGTCTGCCCCCAGGGCATTACGGAAGACCCCGGCCGTCTGCTCGACGATGGCCGTGTAGGGCACGACGCAGATCACCCGGCGCAGGCCATGATGCCGGGCGTGGTCCAGGGCGAAGGCGAGGCTACTCAGGGTCTTGCCACCGCCGGTGGGAACGGTGAGGGTGAAGGGGCCGGGGGCGAGGTCCGCCCGGTCGCGCATTGTGCGGCGGATACGGTTGCGCTCGGCGTTGAGGTCCGTGTCGTCGGTAAAACGGTCAAGATGCTCGTCCAGGCGCGCCCGCAGCTCGGCAAGATCCGGGAAGCCGCCGCGTTCCACGGTGCGGCCCTCGACCCTGGCGAACCAGGCTTCCGTGTCGCGGAAATCGGCATCCACCAGGGCCGAGAACACCATGCGGATGAGAAACGCCAGTTGAAAGCCCATGCGTTCCCGTTGCCGGGGATGGGGAACCATGGGCGTGCAGGCGACATCGGCGGGAAGCGTGATTTCCGAGCCCCAGGCCGGGTCCAGACCGCTGGCCGGATCGGCAAGGCGCTCCTGGAGGGCACGCCGCCGGGGCGTATGGCGTGGCGTTTCCGCCCAGTCCGTGAGGCCGGCATGGTGACCGGCAATGGCGTAGGCCAGGACGCGACCGACCAGGGCGTCATAGTGTTCGGCCGCCACCCGTGCCCCGGCCGTGGAATGGTCCACGGAGCCGCGCTCACCCCGCAGATAGGCCTGGAAGGCCGGGCTGTATTTGCCCAGATCGTGGAGAAGACCCGCCGCGCCGCCGAGACTCGCCTTGCCGAAAGCGCCCGCGAAATCGCAGGCCAGGGCCGCCACATTGTGCAGGTGCTCGGCGAGGGGCTGCCAGTCGGCCCCTTCCGACGCGTGGGCGTAGAACGGCTCATGCACGTTTTCGGCCATGACAGCGCCACCCGCACCCGTTCCGGGATAGATGCCGATTCAGGCTGCAGCCCTGCCAGACCCTTTTGCAACCATAAAGAAGAGTGGGTGCTAGGTCTTTTCCGGCACGTTACGTGTGGCGGCGCCAGTAGCGGTCGTGCGATGGTGTCGAGCCGGCGTGCCCGTCTTCGGCCAGGATGGCGTCCCGGATCGGGTCCGGGCGCATGGCAGATCGTGTGGCCCACAAAAATGATGCCTGGGCAACGACCCGGGCGTTTGAAGAGCTTAAACCGGAACAAATGGAATGGTGTCCCCTACGGGACTCGAACCCGTGTTTCCAGCGTGAGAGGCTGGCGTCCTGGACCGCTAGACGAAGGGGACACAGCGGACGGCGCCGCAGTGGGGCGCCGTGCCTGACTGAGCCCGCTTCTAACCGATCCGGGGCGGCTCATGCAAGGGGGTCTTTACGCTGGGGTCTTCCCAACTTCGCACAAACGCAACCTTCGCGTTTGGGATTCGTCTTTCGAGGCCATGCCTGAGGGCATGGCACCTCAAGACGACGATTATGGAGTGATCATCTTACATGGTCCGTCATCCTGAGGTGCTCCGCCGGAGGCGGAGCCTCGAAGGATGAGGCCATCCGACGGGCGTTTCAGGGAAATTGGGAAGACCCCGGGGTCTTTATGGCGAGGCGGCGGAAGGTGCCCTCGCGCGGGTCGAAGCGCCAGGCTTCCGGCGGCCCGGCGCCGGCCGGGGTCACCGGCACGATGACCCAGACGAGGTGCGGTTCGTCCCCGGCGCGCGCGGCGTCCACGGCCGACGGCGCGGCGCTGCCGGTGGGGTGGCTGTGGAAGTGGCCCACCACCGCCCGGCCGTCGCCGGCCTGTCGCAGGGTGCGCTGGAGCCGGGCGCGCACGCCGGGGTCCACCTCGAAGCGGTCGGATCCGTCCGCGAGATTGGGGCTCTCCACGACGCCGCCCACGGTGACGCCCGCCGCGCCGGCCCAGCCCGCCAGAAGGCCGCATGCCTCGCCCGGATACGCCCCTTCCGCCAGGGCGCGCAGCCGCGCCAGGTCCGATTCGCGCAGGAAGAGGGTCAGCGGTCCCCCGCCGGCGCCGGTTTCAGGCGCACCGTGCCGGCGGTCTTCCCCGTCTCCAGGTCCACCAGTTCCAGGCGTCGGCATTCCGCCGCCCCCTTGAAGTGCAGCACCAGCCGGCCGTCGGCCGTGTCCGTCCCCGCCAGGGCACACCCGTCGGGCGCCACATACACCTGGGCGAAGCCCGGGCTTTTCATGGCCTGGACCTTGTAGTACAGGCCCACGCCGAGGGCCACGAGGCCCACCCCGAGCAGAACGGCCATGGAAATGGCCAGGGCCTTGATGCCCCTCATGCCGTCACTCCTTCCCGTCGAGATCCTGCCATGCCGGACGCCGACCCCACCGTTCACGCGGCCACCGTCGATGCGGCGGCGGCCGGCCAGCGGCTGGACAAATGGCTGGCGGCGGCCGTGCCCGCCCTGTCGCGCAGCCGGCTCAAGGCGCTCATCGCCGAGGGGCGGGTGGCCGTGGACGGCGCGACCGTAGACGACCCCGCGTACCGGGTCAAACCGGGCCAGCACGCCACCGTGGCCGAGCCGCCGCCGGAACCGGCCGCCCCGCAACCAGAAGCCATCCCCCTGACCGTCGTGTACGAGGACGAGGCGCTCCTGGTGGTGGACAAGCCGGCGGGGCTGACCGTCCACCCGGGCGCCGGCACACCCGACGGCACCCTGGTCAACGCCCTGCTCCACCACTGCGGCGACCATCTTTCCGGCGCCCCCGGCGACATCCGGCGCGGCATCGTCCACCGCCTGGACAAGGACACCAGCGGCCTGCTCGTGGTGGCCAAGACCGACTCGGCCCACGAGTCCCTGGCCGCCCGGATCGCCGAGCATGCCGTGGAACGGGTCTATTACGCCGTGGTGCACGGCCACCCCGCGCCCCCCGCCGGCACCATCGAGGGCGCCATCGGCCGCCACCCCGTGGACCGCAAACGCATGACGATCCGCAATGACGGCCGCCCCGCGACGACCCATTATCGTACCCTGCGCTGGTGCGGCAACGCCGCCGCCCTCGTGGAATGCCGGCTGGCGACGGGGCGCACCCACCAGATCCGCGTCCACTTTGCCCATCGGGGCCACCCGCTCGTGGGGGACCCCGTTTACGGACGCGGCGGCGGCGTGGCGGTTGTGCGCGCCTTCCCGCGCCAGGCTTTACATGCCGCGATTCTGGGATTCCGGCACCCGCTGAGCGGGAAATGGCTTCGCTTCGAGAGCGCATTATCCGGCGACATTACGGACTTATTAAGTAGGCTGGAGTGCATGTAATTTTCCCCTTTACCTGACCTCAAAAGTCGGTTATTGTCCGCCTTAACGATCGGCGCCGGGCCCGGGCATGTCCGGCTTGCTGACAGGAGGGTGAGCACGATGACGAACTTCAACACGGGCGTGAGTGTCGCTCCGGAGACGGATCTCACCAAATACCTGCAGGAGATCCGCAAGTTCCCCATGCTGAGCCAGCAGGAGGAGCACGACCTGGCCGTCCGCTGGCGCGACGAGGGCGACACCGAGGCGGCCCACAAGCTGGGGACCAGCCACCTGCGCCTGGTGGCCA
>CAJXLG010000135.1 GCA_913055885.1 uncultured Rhodospirillales bacterium | reverse complement strand
CCGACGAGGCGCGCGCCGCCGCCGGCCGCCTCCTCGCCGGGGAGGACGGATGAGGGCGTGGGCGGATGCGGCGCCATGTTTCGAGGCTTTTTCCCGAAGGGAAAAAGCACCGCAACATGACGCTGCTGACAGGAACGTCGTCTTGAGGCGCTTCGCCGGAGGCGGAGCCTTGATGCTTCGAGGGGGCACACTGACGGGGGCACCACCGCAACATGGCGCTGCTGACAGGAACGTCGTCTTGAGGCGCTTCGCCGGAGGCGAAGCCTCGAAAGACGACGTCCTCGCACGCCGCAAAAGCAAAGAACGGGAATCGTCCAATGGCTGACGCGGCCGCCGACATCCCCGTCGAGGACCTCACACCCGACCAGGCGGCGAAGGAGCTGGAACGCCTGGCCGCCGCCATCGCCCGGCACGACCGCCTGTACTACCAGGACGCCGCGCCGGAGATCAGCGACGCCGATTACGATGCCCTGCGCCGGCGCAACACGGCCATCGAGGCGCGCTTTCCCCACCTCAAGCGCGCCGACAGCCCCTCGGACCGCGTGGGCGCGCCGCCCGCCGGGGGCTTCCGCAAGGTGCGCCACGCCGTGGCCATGCTGTCCCTGGACAACGCCTTCGAGTACCAGGAGGTACACGATTTCGCCGATCGCGTCCGGCGTTTCCTGAGCCTGGCCCCCGACACGCCCATCCCCTTCGTCGCCGAGCCCAAGATGGACGGCCTGTCCTTCTCGGCGCGCTACGAGGACGGGGTCTACGTCCTGGGGGCGACGCGCGGCGACGGCGCCGAGGGCGAGGACATCACCGCCAACCTGGCCACCATCGACGACCTGCCGCGCCGCCTGTCGGGCGACGTGCCGCCCGTGCTGGAAGTGCGCGGCGAGGTCTACATGACCCATTCCGATTTCGAGGCCATGAACCGGGCCCAGGTCGAGGCCGGCGGGCGCGCCTTCGCCAACCCGCGCAACGCCGCCGCCGGCTCCCTGCGCCAGCTCGACCCCGACGTCACGGCGGCACGGCCGCTCCGCCTCCTGGCCTATTCATGGGGCGAGGTGAGCGCCGTCACCTGGGAAACCCACCACGCCTTCCTGGAACAGTTGCAAGCCTGGGGCTTCCCGGTGAACCCCCTGACGCAACGGGTGGAAGGCGTGGCCGAGGCCCTGCGTTTTTACGACGATCTGGCCGAGCGCCGCGCCGGGCTCGACTACGACATCGACGGCGTGGTCTACAAGGTGGACCGCCTGGACTGGCAGCAGCGGCTGGGCTACGTGAGTCGGGCGCCGCGCTGGGCCATCGCCCATAAGTTTCCCGCCGAGGTGGCCACCACGCGGGTGGAGGCCATCGACGTCCAGGTCGGCCGCACCGGCCAGCTCACCCCCGTCGCCCACCTGACCCCCGTGACCGTGGGCGGCGTGGTGGTGAGCCGGGCGACCCTGCACAACGAGGAGGAGATCCGGCGCAAGGACGTGCGCGTCGGCGACACCGTGCGGGTGCAGCGCGCGGGCGACGTCATCCCCCAGGTGCTGGGAGTGGAGACGGACAAACGGCCCGACGACGCCGACGCCTTCGTCTTTCCCGACCACTGCCCCGTGTGCGGCAGCCCCGCCGTGCGCGAGGCCGACGGCCCCATCCGGCGCTGCACGGGCGGGCTGTTCTGTCCGGCGCAGGCGGTGGAGCGCCTCAAGCACTTTGTCGGGCGCGCCGCCATGGACATCGACGGCCTGGGGACGAAACACATCGAGGCCTTCTGGCGGGACGGCCTCGTCGCCACGCCGGCCGACATCTTCCGCCTGCCCGGGCACCGTGACGCCATCGCCCGGCGCGAGGGCTGGGGCCGGAAGTCGGCGGACAACCTGGTGGCCGCCATCGAGGCCCGGCGCGAGGTCGCCCTGGACCGTTTCCTCTTCGCCCTGGGCATCCCCCGCGTGGGCGAGGTGACGGCGCGCCTGCTGGCGCAGCACTACGGCACGCTTGAGGCGTGGCGGGCGGCCATGGAACGCGCCCGCGACGGCGACCAGGGCGCGCGCGATGACCTGGAGGCCATCGACACCATCGGCCCGGCGGTGGCGCAGGCGCTCGTCGCCTTCTTCGAGGAGCCGCGCAACATGGCCATCCTGGACGACCTGGCCGGGGAGCTCACGGTGCGCCCGGCGGAGGGCGCGGCGCCGGCCGGAACCGGGGAATCGCCCCTCGACGGGGCCACCATCGTCCTCACCGGCACCCTGGCGGGCCTGAGCCGCGACGAGGCCAAGAGCCGCGCCCAGGCCGCCGGGGCCAGGATCACGGGCAGCGTGTCGAAGAAGACGGACTACGTGGTGGCCGGCGCCGACCCCGGCTCCAAGCTGCGCAAGGCGCGGGAGCTTGGCGTCGAGGTGCTGGACGAGGAACAGTTCCTGGCCAAGGTCGGGAGCGGTTAATCCGCCGCCACGCTGTCGGCGTCCAGGCCCGTCACCCGGCGGACGAAACGGATGCCCGCCCACAGGGCGCTTTCCAGGTTGTCGGCCTCGGTGTGGCCCGACTTCTTGCGCGGGGTGAAGGAATGGTCGCCGTCGGGCAGCCAGTGCAGCCGCACGGCCGCCGACAGGCCCAGGTCGCTGACGGTGCTGCGCCCGCCCATGGAATCACGCTCGCCCTGGCAGATGAGGGCGGGCGTCTCCAGGGCCGACAGGGGTTGCGCCCGGCGCGGTGCCTCCGCCGGCCGGCCCGCCGGATGGAAGGGATAGCCCAGCACCAGGAGCCCGCTCGCCCCCAGGGCGTCGGCCAGCGGCGCGGCGGCGCGGCCGCCCATGGACTTGCCGCCCATGACGAAGGGCCGGTCGCCGTGTTCGTCCGCCACATCGCGCCATGTGCGTTCCAGCACGACGGCCTTGTCCGGCGGCGCCTTGGCGCCCGTGCGGCGCCGGCGCTCCATGTAGGGAAATTCGAAACGCACCACACGCAGCCCGGCGGCCGCCAGGCCACGGGCGAAATAGGTCATGAAGGGGCTGTCCATGGGCTGGTTCGCCCCATGGGCCAGGAGGACGGCGGCCGGCGCGTCGGCCGGGCCGTCCACCACACGGTCGTTCATGTCGCGGTCCCCCCAGAGCGACAATTCGGCATCTCCCTATCCTAACGGACGCGTGAAACGGGTCCATGATCCTTTCGTCAGGGGCGGGGTAATAGGCAGGACATTCCCAACCCACTTGGCGCGTACAATCAATACGTTTTATTGTCGTCCTTCGAGGCTCTTTTCAGAGAAAAGAGCACCTCAGGACGACGATCATACGGCGAATATGTCATCATAATCGTCATCTTGAGGTGCTCCGCCGAAGGCGGAGCCTCGAAAGATGGCGCCACCCGACGGGCGTTTGAGAAAACATGGGGAATGTCCTGGTAATAGGCTCTTGCCTCACGCGCCGACGCCGATTACAGTCGTTCACGAAATGCTTCGCGAAGGGTGACGGCCACCCTAGAACAAAAACTGTCGATAACAAAGGCCGTTCGTTGTCCGGGGCGGGTTTAGCGGGTGCGTCCTCGGGCGCGTCCGTCAGGCCAGCGGGGCGCGACAACGCGCGGCGGCCGGAGCGGCCGCCAGGGAGGGAGATAGCGTCATGAGCGTGAAGTGGCGGGACTCCATGAGCGTCGGGGTGGCGCACCTGGACGACGATCATCAACAGCTTCTCGACTATCTCAACCGGCTGGAGGATGCCCTGCTCAACAACGCGGGGGCATCCAAGCAGGTGGCGCAGGTGCTTCTCGGCGTCATGCAGTACACGGAGGAGCACTTCGAGCGCGAGGAACAGGCCATGTCGGCCGCCGGATGCCGCGATCTGGAAGTGCACCGGGCGGAGCATCTGGATCTTACGACCAAGGCGCGCGACCTCGCCCACAAATACACCCAGGCGCCCGACGGGGAAACGGCATGGGCCTTCTATGACCTGCTGAGCAACTGGCTCACCAACCACATCATCCAGCGGGACGTGCCGGAGGCCCGCTACCTGAAGCCCTATTATGCCGGGCGGTACATACCGGCGCGGAGCTAGCCCGGATTTCTCACAAGCTGGCGCCCCGCCTCGCGGCGCAGGATGTACAGGGTGCTGGCGGCGATGAGGCCGATGCCGGCGACGGTGTTCCAGCCGGGCACCTCGGTGAAGAGGACGAAGCCGAGGACGCCCGCGATGGGAATCTGGAGGTAGTCGAAGGGCACCACGGCCGTCGCCTCGCCCGCCCGGAAGCCCCGCACGGCCATGTACTGGCCGGCCGAGCCCAGCCCGCCCGCGAGGACGAGCAGGGCGAGCTGGCCGTCCGTGGGCGGCACCCACAGCACCCCCGCGGGCACGGCCATGACCGCCGCCGCCGGCACGGCGAACCACACCATCATGGTGAGCGGCCGTTCCACGGCCGTGAGCTTCTTGATGAGCACCTGCACAACGGCCACCAGCAGGGCGCCGGCGAGCGCCGCCGCGGCGCCCAGGGCCAGCCCCGGGCCGCCGGGGCCCAGCATGACCACCACCCCGGCGAAGCCCACCACCGTGGCCGTCCAGCGGCGCCATTCCACGCCCTCGCCCAGGAAGGCCACGGCCAGCACGATGAGGAACAGGGGCCGCGTGAAGCTGATGGAGGTGGCGGTGGCCAGCGGCAGCGCCGTGAAGGCATGGAAGACACACGCCATGGCCAGCAACCCCACCACCGTGCGCACGGCCATGAGGCCCGGCCGGCGCGGGACGAGCACGGTGCGCCATTCCGTGGCGACGACGAAGGGCAGCAGCACCACGGCCCCCACCCAGGCCCGGAAGAAGGCCACCTGGAAGGCGCTCATGCTGTCGCCCAGGCCGCGCGTGATGGCGCCCATGCCGGCGAAGGCGCAGGCCGACCCCATGACCCACAGGGCGCCGCGGACGTTATCGGGAAGCCCCAGGGCGAAAACCCCCAGGGCACGGGCTCGGGAACGCATAGGGGGAAGGAAGGGGCGCGGCGGCGCGGTGTCAAGGTTCGGGACGACAAAAGCCCGCCGGACCCAGGCCGGCGGGCTTTGTGCTGGTCGGAGCGGCAGGATTTGAACCTGCGGCCCCCGCCTCCCGAAGACGGTGCTCTACCAGGCTGAGCTACGCTCCGTCCGTGGCGTGCGTCTCCTATAACGCTCCGGCGCGGCGAACGCAACACCGGAATCGCTGCCAAGACACCGCTGGACAGGCCGGGCGCTTTGGTATAAAGGGCCGCCCATGATGCAGCGCCCGCGAGGCCCACGGTGATCGATCTGCGCCCCGTCCTCATGATCGCCGGCCTGTTCCTGGGCACGCTGGGCCTGGGCATGCTGGTGCCGGCGGTGGTGGACCTCGTCTCCGGCAGCCAGGACTGGACGACCTTCGGCGTGTCGGCCGCCGTCACGGTCTTCGTCGGCGGCGCCCTGGGGCTCGCCAATCAGGGGCAGTGGGCCCGGCTCACCATCCGCCAGACCTTCCTGCTCACCACCCTGTGCTGGCTGCTGGTGGCCGTTTTCGGGGCGCTGCCGTTCATGTTCTCCGAATACCACCTGTCCTACACCGACGCCTTCTTCGAGGCCATGTCGGGCATCACCACCACGGGCGCCACGGTGCTCACCGGCCTCAACGACGCGCCACCGGGGCTTTTGCTTTGGCGCGCCATGCTGCAGTGGCTCGGCGGAATCGGGTTCATCGTCATGGCGGTGGCCGTGCTGCCCATGCTGCGGGTCGGTGGCATGCAGCTCTTCCGCACGGAGGGGTTCGAACAGTCGGAGAAGGTGCTGCCCCGGGCCGCCGAGATCGCCTTCAACATCGTGGGAATCTACGTGGGCCTGTCCGTCGCGGTGGCGGTGGCGTTGTGGGCGGTGGGCCTGTCGCCGCTGGGGGCCGTGGGCCACGCCATGACCAGCATCGCCACGGGCGGCTTTTCCACCGTTGACGCCTCCGTGGGCCATTACGACAGCGCCACCGTGGACTGGATCGTCAACGCCGCCATGGTGCTGGGCAGCCTGCCCTTCGCCCTCTACCTGAAGGCCGTCAAGGTGCGCGACCCGCGTCCCCTGCTGCGCGACAGCCAGGTACAGGCGTTCCTCCTCATCCTTGCCGTCTTCATCGCCGTCATGACCGCCTACAACATGGAGGTGCGCGGCGTGGCCCCGGGCGAGGCCCTGCGCTATTCGTCGTTCAACGTCACCTCCATCCTGACGGGAACCGGCTACGCCACGACGGATTTCGGCCAATGGGGCAGCTTCGCCCTAACCGCCTTCCTGTTCTTCATGTTCATCGGCGGCTGCGCCGGCTCCACCACCTGCGGCATCAAGATCTTCCGTTTCCAGGTGCTCTACGCCACGGCCAAGAACCAGATGAAACGCCTTCTGCAGCCGCACGGCGTCTTCATCCCCTACTACAACCACCAGCCCATCCCGCAGGAGGTGTCGGCGGCGGTGCTCGGGTTCTTCTTCCTGTACATGGTGTGCTTCGCCCTGCTCACGGCCGTCCTCGGGCTGCTCGGGCTGGATTTCATCACGGCCGTGTCGGGCGCGGCCTCGGCCATCAGCAACGTGGGGCCGGGCCTGGGCCCCGTCATCGGCCCCGGCGGCGAGACCTTCGCCCCCCTGCCCGACGCCGCCAAGTGGGCGCTGGCGGGCGGCATGCTGCTGGGGCGGCTGGAGCTGTTCACCGTGCTGGTGCTGGTGATGCCCGGCTTCTGGCGGGAGTGAGCCCTGGGGTCTCCCCAATTTCCCACATGCGCAACCACGGCGTTTGAGTGTCGTCTCGTCATGTTGAGGTGGTACGCCCGTCAGGGCGTACCCTCGAAACATCGAGGCCATGCCTGAAGGCATGGCACCCCAAGACGACGATCACAGGCTGATTGTCTTCGTTGGTCGTCATCTTGAGGTGCTCCGCCGAAGGCGGAGCCTCGAAGGATGAGACCACCCGACGGGTGTTCGAGAAAACATGGGGAATGTCGTGCCGGCCGGCCGCTTGCGGGTCGCGTCCTGGCGTGTTACGAAAAGCGACCACCCGCGCAGCAACGGCGAGGAAGAACGGCATGGCGGCGCCCGCCCAGCCCTACGACGACCGCGACGGCTACAT